>JBBITW010000010.1:0-37917 GCA_037440525.1 Deltaproteobacteria bacterium | reverse complement strand
CGTCCGCTTGATAAGATTTTCGAGGATATTCCTGCCAGATCTTTTAACATAGCCCCATTTAAGTGACGGATTACAAGGTTTTGTAACTACTGCCTCCCCAGTCATTTCAGGACTTTTTCAGAACTCTTATGACGCCTTCCAATCAAATGTAATATCAATCCTGAAACAATGATTATTCCACCAATAGTTTTTAATAATGTCATTGGCATAATGAGCATAACACCACCTGCAAGGAACAGAATTCTCTCAAAAAGATCTGTTCTTCTAAACAACTGTCCCTCAAAGGCCACAGCTACACCCAAAACCCCAAAAGTGGAAGAGATGAAATGCCATATCATTTCAACAATACTCCCTTCAGTCAATAAAGCCGGAGCATAAACAAATGCGAATGGAACCAAATATGCGGCGATACCAAGTCTTGTAGCAATAAAACCTGTTCTCATAGGATTTGAGCCAGCAATTGCAGCACCAGCAAAAGCCGTAAGACAAACCGGAGGGGTAATCCCTGAAATAACGGCATAGTAGAAACAGAAAAAATGGGCTGCCAGCAGAGGGACTCCCATCTTTATCAATGCAGGTATTGTAGACATATAGACTGTTATATAGATAATGGGAGTGGGAACAGCCATACCCAGGATTAGGCAAACTATACTCGTCGCTAATAGAGCAACAAATAAGTTCCCTCCTGAGAAGGTAACTATTGCATTGCTCAGTTCATCGCCTAATCCTGATACCCAGAATGTGCCGATAATAATACCAGAAGAGGCCAGTGCACCACCTATTGAAGCTGTCATTTTGGCACCTTCTTCAAAAGCAACGAGTAGGCTAAGAGGATTGGGACGGGTCTTCTTCTTGAAAAAGGCAATGATAAATGTGAGGATAAGGGCGTATATGGCACACATCGCCAGGCCATAGCCCCGGCTGAGGAAATAAAAAAGTATTCCAATAGGTAATATTATCGGCCAACCATTTGCTAAAGCACCTCTTAGGGATGGCACATCCTCCGGTGCCATCCCTTTAAGACCTAATTTTACTGCTTCAAGGTGGATCTGTCCATAAACTGCAATGTAATAGAGAAAAACTGGCATCAAGCCAGCTATACAGATATAAAAATATGATATGCCTGTAAATTCTGAAATAAGAAAGGCGGTCACTCCCATAATAGGAGGCATATATTGTCCCCCGGTCGAGGCTACAGCCTCTGTAGCCCCAGCAAATTCGGGCTTATATCCGATCTTCTTCATCAGTGGAATTGTAAACGCACCTGTTCCTGCAACATTGGCTATAGGACTGCCGCTCAGTGTCCCTAAAAGTGCCGATCCAATCACCGCTGCCTTCGCAGGCCCACCTGAATAGCGTCCTGCTATGGCAAAGGCGATATTTGTAAACATTTCACCACCACCCATCACCGTGAGGAAGGCCACAAAAATATAAAACAGCACAAGGTAATCGGTAAGGATTCCTGTGGCAATACCAAAAAGACCGAATGGCTGCATAAATATCACTTCGATAACCCTCCGCCAGGAGAGGGCCGGACCATATAGAAAACCTGGAAGATATTCAGAGGCAACATTTGTCATTAGAAAGAAGAGACAGACAAAAACCATTGGCCATCCAACCGTTCTACGACACACTTCCAATACAAGGATGATTGTAATCGTCCCGGCAATCATATCATATCGATTTGCCAGTGCAGTACGCCACCTGAATTCCTCGATATCGGCAGTTATATAGATACAGATGGAAATCATCAATAAAATACAGATGGCATCAAGTATAAAATATCCGTTGATTCTATCTTTCCATGATTTTCTGCCCAGTGGATAATAGAGAAATCCTAATGTCAAGATCAGCCCCAAACACCATATACGCTGAAGATATGTCTCTATCTGACCGAACCAGCCTGTGAAGAGATGAAAAATTGTAAAAAGGACACTAAATCCGGCTATAATAAAAACCATTATCTTTGGAGAACCAATCCTTTCTCCACTGATAATAACATTAGAAACAATTTCTGGAATCCTTAATGACATTTACTATTCCTTCAATCCAATTTTCCTGACTCCTTTATTTATTTAAAGGTTCGGCTGGAGTGAATTTTTTATCTTTCCAGAATCTTAATGCCCCTGGATGCCAGGGCACAGCAGCAAATTTTGGGCCTTCTTCCAAGAAATTAGTCCCAGCCCATTCTGCCCTTAATCCCTCATAATATTTACCACCATCTCTATATATAGAATTCAATATTTCGTATACCACTTCATCAGGAAAATCCTTTCTAACAACATAAAACCACGCAGAATTTGCTACCTTATGCTTCCCCATACCTGGATACCATTTGTCAAAATCGAGTGTGAAAATATAACCCACAGCAATCTTAGCATTTAATTCAAGGTCCTTTTCAGTATAATCAACTACTCTAAGCCCCCGCATCTTATGGACTATGATGGCATCAGAGGTAGGGTGGGGTATTGAATAAATAACCGCATCAAGCTTACCTTCTGCCAATTTCGTCCACCCCTGACTAAATGGACTCCAGTCTATCAATCCACCTGCCTTTTCTATATCCTCGAGCGAGAAACCATAATTCTTCCTCAATATTCTATCAAATATTGTCCAGGCCACAGATGTTTTAAGTCCTACACCCACTCTCTTTCCTTTAAGATCTTCAACTCTTCGGATAGGCGAATCCTTTAGAACAAAAATGGGAACAGAAGCAAAAGTTGGAATGGGAAGGTTACAGATTTGGGGCACATCCCTGATTGGTTCTTTGAATGGTTTAACAGCATTCCAGGCATTCTCTAATGCTGGTCCTGCAGTTATTCCAAGCTCACCATCTCCACGATGAATTGCGAATACAACATCCATTATCCCGGCAGGGGTGTGACGAACTGCCACTTCAGGGTGAGCGGCCTCTATCTGATGTTTTAAGGCAGCTCCCATCATATAGGATGTGGAACCAGGATCAGCCCCGCCAATAACGGTTAGTTTCTTGGGCAATGTTACTTTTGCTGAATTGGAAACAATAGCGAAACCTATTACCACTAAAAGGACAATAAATAATAATGAAATCAACTTGAATGTCTTCATAATAGCCTCCTTTCTTTTTTTTATAAGAATTTTATTTTCAATTATTTACAACATATCAAATCCCTCAAAATCCTACTCTCCTTACTTCCTCTCACCCGAAGAGACTGTGTCGTAATTCGACATAAGAAATGAAACCAAATACGGCAAGGGACAAACCCTTGCCCTACGTTTGTGATTCATTTAATTTCTCGTAGGCTTGCCGAACCCTCATCAAGATATCATTTATTTTATAATCCCATTACTAAAAGCCTTTTCCCAAAGGTGGAGCCTCTTTGAGCTATTTAGGAGGAATAAAAACCCAGCTATTCTGATAATAGTTAGATAAGATTTTTTCGATTCGCTTTGAATCCCATGCCGGATCCCAACCCAGCCCCAGATCCTCATCAATCAGAATAATTGACATATCTGTATGTAATGGTCTCTTTTCTACAATAACTGTTATATTACAAATCCTATCCGAACTATTACACTCCTTACATTCTGAGGTTATTCTGCAAGGAGGTCTTAACAAAATGGGTATCAAAATTATTTTTCCTCAGAGATTCTATTGTATTTTTTATCTCTTTTGAGATTTCCGATAACATTTTAACCTTTTAATTAAAATTTAATCCTTTATATCTTTTGTTACAGAAGTGGTCAAACCAAAGCTTGGGAGAAAGAGTGAATGTTTACCCGAACCTCCCGAAACAATGACCATAATATCCTCCTCCCTCGGGGTTAAAGGAATTGATGAATCATCTGAATATTGAGAAAATTGGTCCTCCTGATGTCTCTTCGAAAATTGCCTCTTTTGAACCCGTGCCTTCGCATGGAGAAAATGTTTTACATCACTCTTCGAAAACCCACTCTTTGAAATGATCCCTGCATGCTCGGGGCCAATTATGAGAAGAGGCTCTCCCCTCTGGGAAATAATATTATTATTCCCCTGTGTGGCCATTGTCCCTGCAAATGTTGTAAGAATACCCTCCCCATCATCACTACAGTGATCATTCATATTATGCGGCCCCTCTACCCCACAAACTGTAATAGTGCTTGAGGACTTAGAAAATCCCCTCTCCACATGCAAAGGCTCCCACGGAGATGACTCCTCATTCTCTCCAATACAGAACGAATACTTCCCGGGCTGTCCATGGGTTGCCATATCAAGCTTCCCAGGCACCCCACCACCTATATTCAAAAGAATAAGCCTTATAGCCCTGCCTATAGTTGCATTTGCCCTGCTACCCTGCCCAAATACATTGTGTCCTGAATTGATTTGAAGTTCATTTCTAATTGGCCCATTTACAATTATGAGTGGAGCAACAGGATGCGTCGTAGCCTGAATCCAGTGAAGATTGAATCTCTCATCAAGCATAGCCTCTATTGCAGTTATAATAAGTGGCATATACTCAGGGAGGCAACCTGCCATAACGGCATTTATGGCAATCTTCTCAATCGTTGCCTCACCCCCACCAGGCGGAACAGTGCCAAGAGAATCCTGAGGATCTCTCCTCGTGCCTGAAAGCATCCTTTCAACACGCTCTTCCGTAGGAACAATAATAGGAAGGCCATCACTCCATCCATTCCTATAAAAGAATTCATTAATCTCTTCGAGATTATCATTGAACTCTATTCTTTCGGAAATCAATCTCAAGCTGTTACATCCCTCCTTTCCCATATTATTTACCCTGAAATTCAATAATCTTCAAAATCTCCCCAAATGCAATATCAGCCTTTATCTCTATCTCACCCCTCTTTATACCTGCTATAGGATGTGGAACCGAGATGATTAAAAGATTGGGATACCCTTTTGATCCTGCTGTGGCCTGTAGGAGGGATAAAAATTGTGAAGTGCAAATTGTTATTGTCAAAACCTTCCTCTCTTCCAGTTCGATTGCACTGTGGATACACCACAGCGAACAGCTACCTCAGTCCCCTATACCAATAATAGCCAAACCGCACTCCTCTACAAGATCATTAATTGAATTCTCCGATAGTTTTGAATGAATATCAAATTTCTCATTGATCTTTAAAATTCTCTTGAAATGAAACCTTTCGTTCAATCTTTTACCCAATCTTTCGAGTAAGATATCTCCTCCAGGCTTTCTGTTCCAGATTATCCCCAAAGCCTTTTCTTCAAAGGCAACTGGAAGCCTTAAGGGCGTGATTCCTTTATCCATTAATTTACTTGTAGGATTCAGAAATACAACCTTTTTACCATCCATAAAAGTCCCTTTTAAATTAAATCTTTTTTCTCTCTTTTATGAGGGAAAAAGTATTATTTTAGAAATGTAATAATTTCAAAAAGCCTTGTTAAGTCCCTTATTTCATCAAGATTGCGAAGTATATTAAGGATCTCTTCAACCCTTTCCTTATCAAGGACCAAAGATGCACAGTCTTGGAATTTGTAGAATATCTCTTCATCGCTAAGGGGATTTTCAGCCGTCCCCTTATGTTTCTCTACTCTATGTGAGAGCTCCCTCCCATCATTTAGTCTAACTATTACCTCCTGAGGCTCCTCCATTCCCATTCCAATACCCTCTGGAAATACTGTCTTAACCTTTTTCATCAATTCCCGAGCTATGGGTGAATTTACCTTCTCATCGGTATATTGTTTTAATGATAGCTCTCCCTCAATAATAGCGATTGCCATATCGTACTCAAGACTAAAGCGTCCTTCCTGGCCCGTTCGGGGTAAGTGAATGGATGCGCCTGTCTCAATCATCAGGGGGCTTAGCCTGCATTCAATCTCTTTCACATCTCCTGGTAATATATTGTATCTTCTCTTCAACTCCAGTATTGCATCTGCGCAACCCGCAACAGATGCACAGCAGGGATAGGGTTTGAATTTTATGCCAGGTGAGATTATAAACCAATTCCTGCCGAGATTCTCTTCAATAACCCTGAAATCACATTCAATACCACTATAGGCCTGACAAAAGCCATTTGGACCTTCGAAGACATTGACATTCGCAGTAAAACCCTTCTTCGCCAATATGACCGAAAGTAAACCATTACGTGCAGCATTACCTGTATGAAGGGGCTTTGTCATGGATCCAAAATTTATCTTAAGACCCGAGGCGAGAGAGGAGGCAATGCTTAAGGCTGTCTCTGTCTTCTCCATACCCAATCCAATAATCCTTGCACAGGCTACGGAAGCCCCAATGCTTCCAAGGATGGATGTTGCATGCCAGGGCCTCCCAAAGAATGTCATCCCCATGATGTTACCAAGATTTGCTCCGACCTCAAAGCCTATGATATATGAGGTAAGCATCTCCTTGCCAGATATCTTTCTCTTTTCACCAATGGCCAATATGGCAGGAATGAGATTTACTGATGGATGTGCCAGGAACTTTGTTGATATATCATCATAGTCCAGTGCATGTGCTATAACACCATTGGCAAGTGCTGAATTAAGCATTGATGTCTTAAAACCTCCTCCGATCACACCTGCTTCAGGATTTCCTCCTGATTCCAGAACCAACTCTTTAATTAGATGGCTTTCAGGCTGCAAAGAGCCTGCAAGCGAAACACCTATGCAATCAATAAAGCATCTCTTTGCCACCTTAAAGGCCTCTTCAGGAATCTCCTCTGCTGTGGTTTTAGCGATAAATCTCGCTATCCTTTCACTTATCATAATTTAACCAAACTCCTTTATGTCTCATTTCTCATAGTTTTCTCAATCTCCTATCCAGAGGGGATACCTTTTTCTCTCTCGATGGAAGTGCAACTGTTGCGTGGCCAGGCATAATATCTTCGCCCCTCTGATTTATTGCATGCCTCTCGATATCCACGCAATGCTCCCCCTCATCATCAACATACTTTTTAACCACCTTTCCCTTGATCCACACAACATCTCCATAGTAGTTGAACCTTCTATATTCTGTATAGCTTCTCTTTACCCATCCCTCATCACCCATCCAGTTTGTAAGCAGATGAATCCCCCAGCAGTGACGCTGAAGACCCACATCATATTGCATTGGAACTCCCATAGCCCTTGCCGCCTCTTTGTTATAATGGACAGCAAATATTGGCTCAAGGGCATGGGTATAAGGATCCCTGAATGCCCATGCAGGATGCCTTCTGTACTGACGAAGGGAAACCCCGTGGGCACTGAGCCTCGGGATGGGAGTTGCTCCACCAATAAAATAGGCAATCTCATCTGTAATCCCGAGAGGTCCTTTCACTACAGGCTTCAGTTCCTCACCTATCTCTACATCCTCCCAGTATCGAGGATTTGAACCCCTTATCTCCTCTGAAAGAACCTCCTCCTCTATCTTTTTAAGTTCTTCTTCCGTCCATGGATGGGGAAGTTGAAGACTTCCGTATTTCTTCTTCTCCTTTGCCTTTCCTCTGGCTATCCTTATTATCCACCAGTGATACTTTGCAATAAGCTCTCCATGCTGATTCCAGTATTTATTATCGTAATGATCAATGACCAATTCTTCTGCAAACTCACTCGATTTTGGACCCTCAAAATCTGTATAAATACACTCACCATCTATCCTGTCATTCAAATAGATAGGCCTATAAAACTCTATATCACAACCTGAATGGAATCCCCCAAGCCCTCTCCAGCCAAATTGAACATGTGCAAATGTAGCCCAGACAAATGAAGGTGGGGCAACAATCGTTCCATATCGGGTCTTCTTTGCATATTCCATATCAGACCAGAGGGGATTTGGATCACCGATTCCCTCAGCAAACTTCAATATTGCCATCCTCGTTGCCAGTTCATTATGGATCGATCCTTCGATTCGCAATTTCAGCCCTCTTTTGCCACGCATCTCCTCGATCATCTCTTTGGTGATCCTTGCTTCCTCCATCTTCACCTCTTTAACCTCTTCTGCCATAGCTCACCTCCATAATTATGATTTCAAACTGTAGCTTATTATCCAATTCATTACTAATTCTCATATATCAAATGCACCAGACAAAAGCAAACTGTCAAACTCCTCTTCCGACATCCCGAGAAGCTCTCTACAGACATACTCTGTATGCTCACCCAAACACGGCGCAGGACTCTTTGGGACTGCCTTAACATCGGAAAATTTAAATGGCTGTCCCAGATGGTCATATGGACCAATCACTTTATGGTCAAGTCTCCAGAAACTATTTCTCTCTCTTAGCTGTGGATCAGAAAGCACTTCTTCGCTTGTCTTAACGACCCCCGATGGTATACCTCTTCCTTGAAGGAGACCCATCAATTCTGATGCCTTAAAATTGATGGTCCACTCTGATATCTTCTCCTCCAGCTCATCCTCATTCCTTTTTCTTCCAAGAATGGTAGCAAATTTCGGATCCCTTATCCAAGGCTTATCCACCAACCCACAGAATCTCTCCCACTCTTCGTCCGTAAATATTGCAATTGTGCACCAGCTATCCTTCTCCGAACATGGAAAGGCTCCATGAGGTGCTCCGTAACTACAACGATTCCCTTGCCTTCCTCCTATACGACCATTGATTGTATAGTCAAGAATATTTGGCGAAATAAAATGAATCGCCGTCTCCATCTGCGAAAGATCAAGAAGCTGACCCTTCCCTGTTCTTCTCCTATAATCAAGTGATGCAATGAGTAAGGCCACTGCAAATGGAGGTGCAATCATATCTGTATAGGCCATCCCAAAACCTATTGGATCCCTGTCAGGCCATCCACTATAATAAGAGAAACCTGAAAGCCCAATTAGATGTGGACCAAGGCCTGGTTGTGTAGAGAGAGGACCTGTCTGTCCCTGATTGCTTGTCCTCAACATGATTATATCGGGTTTTATCTTCTTAATATCCTCATAGCCCAATCCCCATCTCTCCATAACTCCTGGAACAAAATTCTCAATCACTATATCTGCCCACAAGATTAGTCTTTCTGCCACCTTTCTTCCAGGTTCCTCATTAAGATTCAGACCAATACTGAGTTTATTTGCGTTGAGAAAGGCAAAGTACCCACTTCTATCAAGACCTGGTTTATTATCCTTGAATGGGCGACTTGTTCTCAAAAGATCTGGCCTTCGACTTGACTCTATCTTTACCACCGTAGCACCAAAGCAGGCAAGGTATCTTGTGATAAGTGGCCCGACAACAACCCATGTAAAATCTGCAATCTTTATCCCTTTTAAAATCTCCTCTTCAATTTCACCCATTAAATAACCCCTGATTGCTTTAGTATCAAAATCTCATCCATCGTCATTCCGAGCTCATCATGATATATCTCGATATTGTGTTCACCTATGAGTGGGGCACGAAACCTTATTCCTATATCAGCCTCCGAAGAGATTACCCATGAACCTGGGTAGATGATCTCTTCACCAAGTTCAGGGTGTTCTATCTTTACCCAGAAGTTCCTCTCATTCAGTTGTTGATTCTCGATCAGGTCTTTAGCATCAGATACAGGATATAACATTGCACGGCTCCTCAGAGCCCAATCGTAAAGCTCTTTCTTTGTATGCCTCATAAAGAACCTGCCTATATGCTCCTCAATGAGTCTCATCTCTTCTCCTTTTACGCTCAGGAGATCAAATGAATCCCAATCTATCCCTTTCATGAAATCAGGAAGCATCCCCTCATCATCCATCCACTTAGAGAGTTCTCTGTTTGTTCGGGCACCTGTTTGTCCACCAATGATCAGAAAATTTATATACCCATCCTTACATGGCCATACTACTCTTGCCTTTTCCCCACGGTCTATGAAACGAAAGCTCCCATAACGTTTTACACAGAAATTTTCCAGCTCAAAATATGGAATTGCAGGGATCATTGTAGAAAGCATACTCTCCTGAATAGAGATATCGATATGCTGTCCCTGATCTGTGGTCTCACGAACATAATAGGCGATCATTGCCGCAGCTGCAGCCTCTGAGCCTGCTTTAAGATATGTCTGGGGAGGAACTGCACGAACAGGGGGTTTATCTTCATCCCCACAGATATACATAAATCCTGACATTGAAGAGCATACAAGATCACAACCTTGAAAATCTCTATAAGGCCCTGTCTGGCCAAAAGGTGAAATTGAAACCATTATGAGCCGGGGATTTATCTCCTTACACTTTGAATAACCAAATCCGAGCCTCTCCATATATCCCACTGGAAAGGATTCAATCAAAATATCAGCCCCTTTGATCAATCTCTTAAAAATCTCCCTACCATCCTCTTTCTCAAGATCGAGTGTAATACTCCTTTTATTACTGTTATAAGCAAACCAGAATAGGCTCTTCTCGGGATGTGGTATATCCCTGTAAAAAGGTCCTATTCTTCGAGCCCTATCTCCACCTGGTTTCTCAATCTTTATTACATCCGCACCGAGATCTCCGAGGATTCGCCCGCAGAGGAAGCCCTTTTCATCAGTCAGATCCAGTACACGAATCTTCGGCAGCAGAGGATCTTTCTTCTCTTTGTCAACCATATAATTCTATAGGTTTCTGAAAAAGTATTTAAAACAAGTCTTATAGACTGGGGAGGTGGGGTGGTGTCCGCATTCGAAGGGTTTGGAACCCTACCTCCCCAGTCAATTCAGGACTTTTTCAGAGCTTTCTTCTAATTAAACTCAAAAAGGATTTTATTATCGGACTGGCTGATACTCTCCAAATACTTCTTTGAGGACTGCACAGATCTCTCCAATTGTGGCATAATTCTTAACTGCCTCAAGGACAAAAGGGACAAGATTATCTTTTCCACGGGCTACATCACGTATTCTTTCAAGAGAACGTCTAACCGCATCGTTATCCCTTTCCTTACGGAGTCTCTCAAGTCTCCTCTTCATTTCTTTTGGCACTTCTGGATTTTGTTCATGAATCTTAAACTCTATCCTCTCGGGAGTTACAAATTTATTTACCCCAACAACAACCCTTCTTCCTTCTTCTATATCATTTTGCATCTGATATGCTGATCGGGAAAGCTCCTCCTGCATCCAGCCCGATTCTATGGCCTTTACCATGCCTCCACTCTCTTCTATCTTTTCGAGATACTTCAATATCTCCATCTCAATCTTATCTGTGAGTGCCTCAACATAATAGGAACCTCCAAGGGGATCAATCACATCAGTTATTCCAGTTTCATATGCAAGGATCTGCTGGGTTCGTAATCCAATTGTTGCTGCCTTTTCCGATGGTATTGCATGACCTTCATCAAAACCAGCAACATGGAGGAATGTTGCTCCTCCGAGGATTCCTGCCATTGCCTCCACAGTTCCACGCACAATATTATTTTCTGCCTGCTGGGCAGTAAATGTTGACCCTCCTGTTCCAGGACCTATGCTCAATCTCAGTGAAGATGGGCTTCTGGCCCCGAACCTCTCTTTCATCGTCCTTGCCCAGAGCCTTCTTAGGGCACGAAGTTTTGCTATCTCGTCAAAGAAGTTCATATGAAGGGCAGAATTGAATGATAATCTCGGAGCAAGATCATCTATATCGATACCCCTCTTCAGGGCCTCCTCAATAAAACTGAAGGCAACTGCAAGGGATATGGCCCCTTCTTGAATCAATGTTGCTCCAGACTCACGGTATGTATATCCATTTGCTATCTGGTAGCTCAATCTTGGTATATGTTTTATTCCATACTCTATGAAATCGAGGCTCATACGCATCGCTGACCTCGGAGGAAAGATATAATTGCCCCTCCCGAGGTATTCCTGAAGGCAATCGCTTACAACATTGCCACTCAATTTCTCACTTGAAACACCCTTCTTTTCTGCGACTGCCATATACATGGACCAGAGGATCATATGTGGATGATCGATAGAACCAAGGATTGCTATCTTATCCATTGGAATTCCGTCAAAAA
Source organism: Deltaproteobacteria bacterium (assembly GCA_037440525.1). Lineage (GTDB taxonomy): Bacteria > Desulfobacterota > BSN033 > BSN033 > UBA1163 > JBBITW01. Next base: position 26,079 of record JBBITW010000010.1, on the reverse strand, counting down.
TAATCTCAACCTCCCTTAAAGAAGGGCATGCAACACCTGTCACACCAACCTCGGATTCAACAAGTGGATGGTCTGAATCGTAGCCCAGTTGTGTTGGAAGATCGCAGGCAAGACTTACCCCAACCTGTCCTTCAGCGAGAAGTAGTTTGAATCGTCGATTTGTATCCTCAGGTATTCCAAAACCAGCATACTGAGCCATACGCCAGATTCTGCTCCGATACATAGTTGGATGAATCCCTCTTGTATATGGATATTCTCCAGGAAAACTAAGATCCCTCAAATAATCGAAGTTTTCTAAATCAACTGGTGTATAGAGCCGCTTCTTTGGTATTTCGGAGGAGATATCCCTTTCTGGAAAAACCTCGAGTGATTCCTTTAGTGTGGTATTCTCCCACTCCTTTAATCTCTTTTCAATTTCAATCAGATTATCCAATTTAATCCCCCCTTTATACTGATTGCGAGCAACTGAAAAAATTTCAACCCTTTCCTATCTCCTCACCAAAGATCTTTCTTAGCTCATTAATATAATCAGGATCGAACCAGCCCCCTTTCTGCTTTTCTATAAGGTCTATGCGAGTTGGTCTTCCGGGAGGAAATGTTGGCTTTCCACCTATAACCTTCTCCTCTTCGAGTCTCTCTAACTCCTCCTTAGAGATTCCCAGAAGTTTACAAAATACATATTCATTATCCTCTCCAAAACGAGGGGCCCTTTTTGAGACAAAACTCTCCATACCCTCAAATTTTGCTGGTATCTGCTTCCCAACAGGCCTCTTTCCAATCCCCTTCCCATGGTCAATCACCTCAAAAAAACCCCGCTCTATAAGGTGAGGATTAAGATGTATCTCCTTCATATTAAGAACAGCCCCTGCAGAAACACCTCCCTTTTGCAAAATCTCCATTGCTTCATAATGATCATGCTCTCTGGTCCAATCTTCAACCAATCTATCGAGCGCCTCACGATTCTCCCACCTCAAAAGGCAGGAAGAAAACCTCTTATCTCTTGTCCAGGATGGCTCTCCTATGGCCTTACAAAATCTTTTCCATTCATCATCATTCTCAACAGAAATGGTTATCCACTCATCATCTCCTTTACAGCGGTAGCATCCATGAGGCGATGCAGACGGATGATGGTTTCCCATTCGATTTCTCTCCCTGTTATTCAATGTATAATCCAGGATGATCTCACCAAGGTTGCTCATCATTGCCTCCCTTCCTGCAACATCTATATACTGTCCCTTTCCTGTTCGTTCCCTGTAATAAAGGGCAATAAGAAGCGAGGCTGCGCCTGTTGTCCCGAGCACCCAGTCTCCATAGGCATATCCTGAAAGAAGTGGTGGCTTATCCGGATATCCTGTATTATATGTGAGTCCTGACATACCTTCCATTCCTGGAACATACATATAAAAATCCCGAAGAGGCCCATAATGTCCGAGCCCGCTCATCGATACCATGATAATATCAGGCTTGATCTTCTTTAGATCCTCGTAGCCAAGGGCCCAGTTCTCCATAACCCTGGGAGAGAAATTTTCTATGACCACGTCGCTTACCCTGACAAGACTTCTGAATAAATCCCTTCCCTTCTCACTTCCAAGATTCAGTGTGATACCAAACTTTCCTGCATTCACCGTGTGAAAGAGGGAGCCACGGTTCCATGGTTCTTCCCCGGGTTCGTTTTCAGGGTACACATTTGCACGGGTAAATACATCAGGTCTCTGCGCGGATTCAATCTTTATGACTTCAGCTCCGAGTGAGGCCAATATCCTTGTGCAAATGGGTCCAGCAAAGACCATTGTAAGATCGAGAATCCTTATTCCATCAAGCAATTTATATCCCATCTCTCCTCCTTTTAAATTATATTACCCCTTGCTCTCTTAATCTAACGATTTGCTCCTTTCTGTAGCCCAGTCTTCCGTATATTTCCTCATTATGTTCTCCAAGGAGAGGGGCTCTTCCCTTCTGCCACGGGGTTTCACTCAGTTTTGCAGGTGCTCCGCAGTAGGTTACCTCCCCCATTAAAGGATGATTAGTCTTTACAAAGACCTCTCTTGCCTTCAATTGTTCGTCCTCAAGAAGTTCTTTTGGACTGAGAACAGGTGTAAATGCGAGACGAAGCTCCTGAGCCTCTTTTGTAATCTCCCACTTATCATGTTCCTTAAGATATGAATGGATGAGGGCATCAAACTTCTCAGGCTCGGCCATTCGTGCTGCTGGTTTCGAAAATAGAGGATCATCCTGCAATTCTGGTTGACCTATGAGAAAGGCAATGTTAGGGGCCCCTCCTATCCCTGGTGTAAGACTTATCCAGCCATCCCTGCATGAAACACTATACCCGATAGGGTATCCATGAATCGGCCAGGGATTTGTCCTCCTGCTTAAACCAATATATGAATATTCACTTATATGAGCACCCAGGGAACTTGCAACACATTCCATCGCAGAGATATCAATCATTGTGCCCCTTCCGCTTTTTGATCTATTTATAAGGGAGGCTATGGTGGCAATAAAGCTAAGCAGTCCTGTCAGGTATTCAGCCTGCATCCCTCCTTCTACGACCGGTCTATCCATAGGGTCTTCAGGTGGTCTCTGGGTATACATAGTCCCACCAAGTCCATAAATTGTAAGATTCGAAGCCTTATATTCACGATAGGGTCCACTCTGTCCAAAATTTGAGATGGAGGTCATGATGAGCTTCGGATTTTCCTTCTTCAATATTTCATATGATAGACCGATCTCCGAAAATCCCTTCGGTCCAAGATTTTCAACCAAAACATCTCCATCCCTTATAAGCTCTTTAAATATCCCTATCCCTGTCTCACACTTAAGATTAAGTGTTATACCTTTTTTATTTGTATTAAGATAAAAAAAGGTTACACTCTTTTCAGGATGTGGATCATCTCTCAAGAAAGGACCCATCCTTCGTGCACAATCCCCCTCTCCTGGTTTTTCAATCTTTATCACCTCTGCACCAAAATCTGCCATAAGCTTTGTGCAATATGGACCTGAAACCCCCTCTGTGCAATCAATCACCCTCAAACCCTCAAACGCCCTCTCTGCCATAAAATCTCCTTACTTGATTTGATTTATGGTAAAAATTTAATGATAAAAATTAAAACCTAAATTGAACGATTTTTTACTAAAAGCCTTTCCGCCAAAGGCGGATCAGTCATTGCGTGGCAATCTTATAGATTCCTCGCTTAGCTCGGAATGACAGTTTGGTTTAGATTGCTTCGCAATAACAATATGGAATCGCTCAATTTAGATAAAATATTAAATCTTTAGGCCTGCGTCTGCTCCTTCGTGGATTGCATTGAGGTTTCCCCTTTCCCAGAAAAAAGTCCCCCCTCAAAACCAATATATCCTGCATCGGAATCAATTTGTCAAGGTCTTTTTCATAAATAGGCTCAAGTCTTCTTTCATTAAACCATAAGAATACCCCAGATGAATTACACATCCTTTTAAAGAGCTCCGGTAATTCATTCCAAAAGAAAATGAAAAAATTTGAAAAAGGAGGATTAGGGTGAGCGGGAATTTATTATCTTTTTCAGAGACCTCTACGAATAATCTTGACAAAATAATATATCCATTATATATGGTAATACCATGAAAATTATAGAATCATTATCTGTAAAACATAATCGCGTATCCCACCAAATAGCTGAACAGATAAAAAACCTCATTTTTGATGGGAAATTAAAGCCCGGGGATAAATTACCCAGCGAAAGGGAACTTGCAAAGATTATCGGAGTTGGAAGATTATCCCTCAGAGAAGGATTAAGGATTTTAGAATCTTCAGGGGTTTTGAAAACGATGTATGGTGTTCAATCTGGAAATTATGTGGCAAAGGTTAATTTAGAACATCTAGCCGAAAAATTTTCAGATATTTTAAAATTAAGCAATATCAAAATTGATCAAGTTACAGAGGCAAGACTGGAGATCAGTTTGATCAATTTAAAATACTTTATGAAAAGGGCAACCAAAAAGGATATTGAGAAATTGGAGAGCTGTATTCAAGAAACCGAACGATTATTGAAATTGGGATATCAGACCAGGGAACAGAACCTTTTATTTCATCAATTAATTGCGGAAGGGGCAAAAAATCCAACTTTCATAGTTCTCCATAATGCATTAATAAATATCTTGAGGCACTTTCTATCTAAATTCCATAGCCCTCCAGATCATTCGAATAAAGTTCTTCAAGGAAATAAAAAGATATTAAAGTATATAAAAGAAAAAGATTTCGAAAAGGCATCAATGGCTATGAAAAATCACATTCGATATACAGGTAGAAGGGTGAAATCATTGATAGAAAAAAATCCCAAAGTGGAATAAATACTGATTGGGCATATAGACCTTATTAATTGAGAAAGGAGAAGAAAAGATGGATGTTAAGAAAAAATTGAAATATGATGTATTAATTATAGGAGGAGGCAATGCAGGATTGGTCTCTGCGATGGAGGCTAAAAATTTAGGGGCCAATGTTTTATTGATAGAAAAGGCTCCCAAGAAATCCCGTGGGGGAAACAGCAGACTTTCAGGAGGCCTTTTCAGAATAGCAGCAGACGGGACGAAAGACTATCTTCCTCTTCTGGAGGAAGCTCAATTACCCAAAGGACAGATCGATATCGAGCCCTATTCTAAAGATGATTTCTATAATCATGTAATTAGATTATCCCAGGGTCTCTCTGATAAGAGGCTCACAGAGATATTTGTCGATAAATCCTTAGAAACCGTAAGATGGATGAAAGAGCAGGGAATAAAATGGGATATTTATACAGTTAATATGTCAAGAATAGGTGACCGTCTTTTCTGGCCAGCAGGACAGACAGTACTTGTGGCTAATGGGACTGGAGAAGGATTGGTAGAGATGGAATACAGTATTATAGAGAAAAAGAAAGTTGACATTCTTTATGAGACAGCTGCGCGTTCCCTTATTCAAGATTCAGATGGCAAGGTGTGTGGGGTGGTGGCAAAAGGGCCTGAGGGAATGATAGAGATTGAAGCAAAAAACATAATCTTGTCCTGTGGGGGATTTCAGGCCAATCCATCATGGAGGAGGCGTTACCTGGGGGAGAATTGGGATCTGGTTAAACTCAGGGGAACCCGGTATGATACGGGAGATGGGATTGTAATGGCCAGCAGGGTAGGGGCCCAGATGGTAGGGCACTGGGGAGGATGTCACGCCTCAATTGTCAGTGAAGATTCTCCTATGATTGAGGCGGCTTCTGCAGGCTCTGAGAGGTATTCCTATCAGTATTGCATCATGGTAAACCGGGATGGAAAGAGGTTTATTGATGAAGGAGAGGATTTTATTGCATTCACCTATGCCAAATTTGGAAAGGAGATATTGAAACAGCCTGGGGGTGTAGCTTTTCAGATCTACGATGCTAAGGTAATACCTCTATTAAGGCCGGAATATCAGAATGCCCTGAAGGTGGAGACCAATTCACTAAGAGAGCTGGCAGAGGAGTTGGGTATTAATGTTGAGAATTTTCTTCAAACGGTTAAGGAATTTAATGAGGCAATAATTAATGATGATCAACCTTTTTTGACATATAAGAGAGATGGCCGACGAACAAAGGGGCTAAATCCTGATAAAACCAACTGGGCACAAAAGATTGATACACCTCCATTTCAGGCCTATGCAGTGGTCTGTGGATTAACAATGACATATGGGGGGATCAAGACAAATGAACGGGCACAGGTTATTGATACATCTGAACAAATCATTAAAGGGCTTTATGCAGTCGGAGAAGTGACAGGTGGATTCTTCTATCATAATTATCCAAGCGGGACAGGCCTGGTGAGGGGTGCAGTTATGGGCCGTATAGCAGGAGCCGAAGTTGTGGCAGGTATATAGGAAAGTAAAGGAGAGAAAATAAATGATACGTGTTGCTGTGTGTTGTAAAGGGGTTCCGGTTGATCCGGTTTTGGAATCTATTCAGATTATCGATGGGGATATTTACTACAAGGATACAGAATATTATATCAATGAGGTAGATGCATACGCCCTGGAGGCAGCAATGGCAATAAAAAATGCCTATAAAGCTGAAACCATTGCATTAACTGTCGGTCCATTAAGGGCCCAGGAGGTTCTATATATTGCCATTGCCAAAGGTATAGATCGAGTTATTCGAATCGATGGGGAGACAAGCCATCCAGAATTGATTGCAGGCGCTTTAATCCCTACCTTAAAAGAAATTGCTCCACAAATAATTTTAGTCGGGGTTCAATCAGAGGACTGGATGGGAGGAGTGGTGGGTATTTACCTGGCACAGGCCCTTCAATTTGGGATGGCTTTTGCTGTGGTTGAAATCTGTGAAGTTACGGAAACTCATATTTTAATCAAAAAGGAGATCGGTGGAGGCCGTAAAGCTGAGTTGCGGTTGAAATTGCCTTCGGTTCTCTGTGTTCAAACTGGAATTCAACCACTTCGTTATCTATCGGCAATGAAGAGACAAAAAGCAAGGAGTTCCCCGATTAGATCGGGAGGCAAACTTGACCGAGAAGGAATAACCCAGATGATATCAGGAATGTTGACTTATAAACTTAAGGATATTGCCCTCCCCTCAAAAGAGGGATATGCCGAGATAATAACAGGTGAAAGGCATGAGATAGCTAAAAAGGTCTTAGAGATTATTCGCAATTCAGTGTAGACCTTAACCTCTCCCGAAAACAGAGATTTTTTGATCAGGTAGATGAAAGATGAATACATATATTTATATTGAACCATCAGTGGAAGGGATTGACTCTTTGACCAAACAGATCATTTCAGGAATTAAAAAAATTTCTCCCGAATTTAGTGGTCCCATAAAAGGGGTTGGTATTGAAAAATATCTGGAGGGTAAAGAATCAAAGTTTAATGATATTTTAGATGAATTAATTAAGGTAGAAGTTCCACCAAATAAAGAACATAATATTGAAACAATATCAAAAATTCTTACAGAGATTATTGCCAGGAATAGTCCTGCACTGCTCTTCGTTGGTTTTACACATCAGGGAATGGAAATAGCTCCTTCAGTGGGCTGGTCTTTAGGTATCCCAGTTATAACAAATTGTATTGAATTCAATTGGAGAGAGGAAAAGACAGCTTCTATCAAAAGGGTAATACATGGAGGTAAGTTTGTCCTCTCTTTGGAGGTCGATATTAAACGAGGGGCCGTTATAAGTGTCCAGAAAGGGGCATGGAAGGAAGAAATTGATAAAATAGAATCAAACAGAAATCCTGTTTTAATCACACGTATGCCCTGGAAGGAAGATTGGGAATCTGAAAAGACAGAGGTTTTAAGGATCTTCGAGGAAAGGATTTTGGATGAGGAAGATATAACCAAAGCAGAGATACTGGTTTCGGTTGGTCGTGGACTGGGAGGTCCTGAAAATCTCCCCCTTATGAAAGAATTAGCACAAAGATTGGGAGGAATGATTTCTTGCTCCCGGCCGGTTGTGGATCTTGGCTGGCTGCCTGGAACCCGTCAGGTGGGAATTTCTGGTAAGACGGTTGCCCCTGTGATCTACCTCGCCCTCGGAATTTCAGGTCAAGCTAATCACCTTGCAGGTATGGATGCATCGAGGATTATCATTGCTGTCAATAAAGATCCCTCTGCTCCTATTTTCAATGTGGCCCATTATGGGGTAGTGGATAATATCTTAGAGTTTGTGCCGGAACTTCTGAAACAGATTGAGCAAAAATAGTCCCCCGGGAGTGGGTATTTACCAGTATCCCTGAAATATTAAAAGAAGGATTCAAATTGTCTCCATAATTAGGCCGTTTTTTAAAAGTGATACAATTTGGTTATCTAATCATGATCAAAGTGACTGAAGGCATTGCCAAATTTATCTGCAATAAAAATTATGAAGATATTCCTAAAAAAGTCTTGGAGGTGGCCAAACTTCATATCCTTGACACCCTGGGGGTTTTAATTGCTGGATCAAAAGAGGATATTACGAGAATTATCAAAGAATATATTTACTCCCTGGGATGTAAACAGGAATCGACACTCATAACACAGGGATTGAAGACCTCTCCACAATATGCGGCCTTCGGAAATGGAATAATGGCCCATGTTTTAGATTTTGATGATTATGAAGTCCCATCCATGGCCCATCCAAGTGTGACCGTTCTTCCTGCTGTTTTAGCATTGGGTGAAAAACTTGGGGCATCTGGAAAGGAATGCCTAGAGGCGTATCTCGTGGGGATGGAAGTCATCTCCAAAGTTGGCCGGGGAATCAATCCCGATCACTATGACAAAGGGTGGCATTCCACAGGCACCCTTGGAACTTTAGGCGCAGCATCTGCATCGGCAAAACTTCTGAAGCTCGGTCTGGAGCAGGTAAAAATGGCCCTTGGAATTGCAGCCTCCATGTCAGGTGGACTAAGAGGAAACTTCGGTACGATGACAAAATCTTTTCATGCGGGTCATGCAGCAAAAAACGGAGTGGAATCAGCCACCTTGGCATCTCTTGGCTTTACCGCAAGTAGAGATATTATTGAGAATGATTTGGGTTTCTGCAATATCTTTACAGAAGGCAAAAATTATGACCTTAATAAAATTATTGAAGGTTTGGGTGAACCCTTTTCAATTCTTTCTCCTGGAGTTGGAATGAAGCTTTATCCATCCTGCGCAGCCACCCATTCTTTCCTGGATGGTGTTTTTGATTTAATCCAAAAACATGACATTAAAGCTGATGATGTGGATTGTGTCGAATGTGGTATTTTTTATCGTTATCCACAAATGCTGATCCATTCTAATCCTCAAACAGGCCTGGAGGGAAAATTTAGCCTTGAATTTTGCTTAGCCCTTGCATTGAGGGAAAGGGATGTGAGTCTTAGACAATTTAACGATTTGAAAGTAAAAGAATTAAAGATTCAAGATCTTATAAAAAGGATTAAGAAAAAAGTGAGCGAGGAGGCAGGTAAAAAGGGGACAGAATATCCGGTTGCAATACTGGAAATCCACATGAAAAATGGAGAAAGCTATTCATGCAAAGTTGAAAAGAGGAAAGGAAGTCCACTGAACCCACTCAGCGAAGAAGAAATTAGAAAAAAATTCATTGATTGTGCTCAATTGCAATATTCCTTCGATAAAAGTAATTGCATACTGGATAAAGTGATGAATATAGATAAAGTGGAAGATATCAGTGAGCTGATTAAACTTTTTTAAAAACTATGAATAGAAATGATGGGGATCTTTTTGGAATGAAAAAGGCTGGAGGACAGAAATGAACCATTCTGATAGAAAATTGGAAAAGGCTCTCAAGCTTATGGCTCAGAAAGGATTAAATGGATTAATTATTTATTCTAATGGGGTCTGCAATATTTTACGTCCCAGTTATTTGCTTTATTTTTCTGAATTTAAGCCCATGGGGCCTCGAAACGCAGCAATCGTATCAAAATATGGAGAGGTTGTCCTTCTGGTGGAGCCTCACTGGGACAAACTCCGTGCATCCCAACAGAGCTGGATCAAGGATGTTCGAGGGACAAAAGACTTCCTAAGTGATCTTGGAGATATTATAAAGAAGCTAAAGATCTCCGGGAAAATAGGATTAGTTGGCTCTAAAGAGATGACACAGGAAGTCTTTAATGGTATCCAAAAGGAGCTCTCCTTAGTAATTGCTGATGACATCATTGAGGAGATGGCAAGGGAAAAGACTGAGGAGGAGATTGAGGTAGTTAGGAAAACAGCAAGGATTGCAGATGTTGGAACCCGGGCCTTTGTGAATTCTACAAGGGTTGGTATTCGAGAATATGAACTTGTGGCCGAAATAGAATATGCGTTGCGTTCCTCAGGTGCAGACGATACCTTCATTCTTTTGAGTTCAGGGAAACATAATTATGAGATGCACGAACCCACAGATCGAAGACTTAACAGGGGAGATATTGTCATTGGTGAGATCACCCCAGTATACAGGGGACAATTTATCCAGCTTTGCCCTACCGTGGTTCTGGGAAACCCCTCTCAGATTCTTGTAGAAAAATATAATATCCTCATTCATGCTTTAAAGGAATCTTTGAACCAGATGAAAGCTGGTGTTCCAGCATCCATTATCACCATTACAATGAATCGTATTATTAGTGAAGCAGGTTACCAAAAATATTGCAACCCACCTTATATGCGATCAAGGGGACACGGTTTTGGAGTAGGATCGATTGCCCCAGGGGCAGAGATCACGGAGAATATGGATACTAATTTAGAAAAGTACCAGGTGATTGCGGTTCATCCAAATCAATATATCCCTGAAACAGGATATTTAGCTTGCGGGGAGACCGTTATGGTTACAGAGACAGGGATTGAATATCTTACGGAGATGGAAATTAAACTATATATTAAAGAGGTATGATAATGGAAACCATGCAGCCTGCATTAAAGAGTGGACGAAATATATGGGATCAAATCAATATGCCTGTAGAGGAATTCCATGCGAGGGTTAAGAAAATTAAAAAAAGAATGAGGGAGGAAGGAATTGATGTCCTCTTACTTTATGGGAATGGGTTCAATGAATATGGAAATTATTGTTATATAAGTAATTATGTGATTAGGCTCCCCCAAGGGGTTCTTGTCGCAATTCCAGGCTCAGGTGAGCCATGTCTGATTTTTGAAGGTTCATCACGGGGGATATCCTCTGTTAAAAAATTGACATGGATTGATGATATTCGCGCCACTGGAGATATATCTAAAGAATGTGTGAAATACTTAAAGGAGAGGAACCTTATTCCATCTGTTATAGGGTTGGTAGGGCTTAAACGACTGATGCCCCATTATCAGTTAAAATTCCTTTTTGACTCACTATCAAAATGTAAAATGAGGGAAATTGATTCACTGATAGATGAACTGAGAATGAAAAAATCATCGTTTGAAATTCTTCAAATTCAAAGGGCTTCTCGCATTGTTTCGAGAATATTTGATTTTATTAAAACCTCCTCTTTTGGGGAACTTCGCGAGGAAATTCTTGAAGCATCATCACGCAGGGAAGCACGGCTTGAAGGGGCAGAAGATTTCAGAATGATGATCGCCAGACCAATGGAGAAAGAATGGGCATTTAAACCTCCGGAAGAAAAAATCTTTTACCCTGAAGAAAAAATCATCATATATATATCTGTTGAATTTGAGAGATACTGGGCAGAAGCAATTCGAACCTTTACTATTAGAGATTCTTCTTTTGAAGAAATTCAACCTGATGAAGTTAATACACTCTATGATTCTATAGTGGGAGGAATGGTTTACGGAAAAAGAATATCGCAATTTTATAAGGAGGCACTGGCAAAGATAAAGGAAGCCAATTTTGAATTCGTATCGGATTATGGATTAGGAAATGGAATAGGTCTTGGTCCAAAGGAATTTCCAATGATTGATGGGGAAGGACGAAATGTCCTTATGCAGGGTATGTGTCTTTCTCTGCGCATTGGAGTTTATAATAAATATTTAGGACCTGTTATGGTGGGAGATACTTTTCACATTACAAAGAAAGGACTAAAACTGCTGACTCAATAAGGTTTCAATTATTTAATGAAAGGGCAGGAGGGAGAGGAGGATGACGATTGTCGAAAAGATACTGGCAAGGGGATCGGGACTTAAGAAGACATCCCCGGGTGAATATGTGACTGCCAGGATCGATGTGGCCATGATGCCCGAGATGTTTCAACTTTTAAGAACAGTACTTTCAAAAGGAGGCATAAAACCAGAGGCTATCAAAATATGGGACCCTGAAAGATTTTTCGTGATCATCGATCATAGGGTTCCACCATTTACTGTTGAGAATGCAGAGGTTCAGAAAAGCTGCAGGGAGTTTGCAAAAAAGCTGAAAGTTAAATATTTTTATGATCTCTTTCCCGGTATTGGCCACCAGATCATGATGGAGAAAGGGCATGTCAAGCCAGGGGAATTGATTGTGGGAGCCGATTCTCACACAACAACCTATGGGGCTCTCAATGCTGCTGCCACAGGTATTGGGACCTCGGAGATGGCTTATGTGATTCAGACAGGTACGCTTTGGTTCAAGGTTCCCGAAACAATCAAGTTTGAGATTAATGGGAGGCTTCCGGATTTTGTTCATTCCAAGGACATAATACTCTATATTGCGGGAAAGTATACTACTGAGGTAGCCCAGTATAAAGCAATTGAATGGATGGGATCGACTGTGGAGGAGATGAATCTTGATAGCCGATTCACTATGGGAAATATGTCTGTAGAGCTTGGAGCAAAATTCGGAATATTCAGAGCTGATCAAAAGGTGATAGATTATGTCAGGGCAAGAACAGACAAACCATTTGAAGCTGTTGAGAGTGATCCCGATGCAGTATATGCAGAGACATATAAAATTGATGCGAGGGAACTCGAACCACAAATTGCACTTCCCCATACAGTTGGAAATGTAGTAAGAGCTAAAGAAGTTAAAAATGTTAAAATAGACCAGGCAGTAATTGCCTCATGTTGCCATGGTAGAATTGAAGATCTGGAGATTGCAGTCAGAATGCTTAAAGGAAAAAAAGTCCATCCTGGAGTAAGGTTTTATGTTGCCCCGGCATCCTGGGGGATTTATAAAGAGGCCCTGGAAAAGGGGCTTATTGGTAAACTGATAGACTCCGGTGTCATGATAGGGAATCCTTCATGCGGATTCTGCACGGGTTATCAGGGTGTTCTCGCAGGGGGGGAAAGATGTATTGCTGCAACACCAAGAAACTTCAAGGGTAGGATGGGAAGCCCGGATTCAGAGATCTATCTTGCCTCCCCCTATACAGTAACTGCCTCAGCAATTATGGGAGAGATTGTGGATCCAAGAGAGGTGATTTAAATGGAAAAGATAAGGGGTCGGGTCAGAAAATTTGGGGACAATGTGGATACAGATATGATCACACCAGGAACAATCCTTCAAATGCCGCCGGAAGAGATGAAAAAACATGCCTTTAGCCCTATTTACCCAGAATTTTATAAAACAGTAAAGGAAGGAGATATTATTGTTGCAGGAAAAAACTTTGGATGTGGATCAAGCAGGGAACAGGCAACATTGGTGGTCAAGGAAATGGGATTTCGCTTTGTAATTTGTGAGTCCATGGCAAGAATTTATTTTCGAAACTGTATCGGACTCGGAATCTATCCGATTCTTTGCAAAGGGGTTAGCCAAATATTTGCCGAGGGAGATGGAATAGAAATTGACTTTGATCAAGGAAGATTAAAAAACCTCCAAACAGGAGCAACCCGATCATTTGAAACCCTTACAGGCACCCCCTTAGAAATCCTTAATGCAGGAGGGATTATACCCATTTTAAAGAAGATCACAGAAGGGAATCCGTAATATTTCCTGTTATGCAGCAATGAAACGATTAAAACAAATTGTAAGTTTTTCTTTAATGGGTTTTTCAATATTGATCATCCTCTCGAGTTTGAAACTCGGAATTGGAGATCTTCGATCCCCAGGTCCTGGATTTATGGGACTTATAGCTTCCATATTACTGTTTATTCTTTCATTGGTGGTGTTTATTCAAGATACACTTGGTTCTGCGGAAACTCTGGAAATTCCCTTGAATTGGACTAACTTTTCAAAACAATTTATTATTACCGTTGGATTATGTTTTTATGCCCTCTCATTAGAGTATCTGGGATTTCTTGTCTCCAGTTTCATTTTAATGTGGATAATGTTCCTGGTGGATAGTCCAAAAAAATGGCTTTACCATCTGATTATAGCCATTATTGTAATCAATATAAGTTATTTTGTCTTAAGTAAGTTGTTAGGGGTTGTCTTCCCCTCAGGTTCATTTCATATTCAGTGGTAAAAAATGGAATTCTATCAGAGTATCCTATTAGGATTTCAAACCTGTCTTCAACCCATTAATTTACTTTTTTGTTTTTTTGGTGTCTTGATCGGAACATTGGTTGGGGTTTTACCCGGACTGGGACCTACAGGAACTATGGCCATTCTCCTGCCTATTACATTTTATACACCTCCTGTCTCTTCAATCATCATGCTTGCAGGTATCTACTATGGAGCCCAGTATGGGGGCTCAACCACCTCCATTCTGGTTAATATTCCGGGAGAACCCTCCTCCATAGTTACCTGCCTCGACGGTCACCAGATGGCACTTAAAGGAAGGGCTGGACCGGCGCTAGGGATTGCTGCATTTGGTTCGTTCATCGCAGGAAGTATTGCTGTTTTTGGTGTAATGATGATTGCACAACCACTGGTTCGTTTTGCCCTACGATTCGGACCTCCTGAATACTTCAGCTTGATGATATTAGGTTTAATTATACTGATCTATCTTACCCAAAAATCTTTGATTAAAGCAATTAGTATGGGAATCTTAGGGCTAATATTAAGTTTTGTAGGAATGGATAACCTCACTGGTAAAATCCGCTATACTTATAATTTAGATGGTTTATTGGATGGGATAGGGATCGTCCCTATAGTCATGGGATTCTTCGGTATTGCAGAGGTATTTGAAAATCTGGAAAAGAAGGGGATTAGAACCTTATATCAAACTCATATTAAGGGAATACTCCCAACATTAAAAGACTGGGCAGATTCAATCTGGGCTATCATCCGGGGAACTGGAATCGGTTTCTTCCTGGGAATCCTTCCCGGGGGCGGGGCAGTGATTGCTTCTTTTATAGCTTATGCTATTGAAAAGAGGTTATCAAAGCATTCTGAAAGATTTGGCAGCGGAGTGATTGAAGGTGTTGCCTCTCCTGAATCTGCGAATAATGCTGCCTCTCAGAGTGCATTTATTCCCCTTCTAACACTCGGGATCCCTTCCAATGTCGTCATGGCCATGCTTTTTGCAGGCCTTCTGATCCACAATATAACACCAGGCCCATTGCTTCTTAAAAACCATCCGGATATCTTCTGGGGTGTGGTCACCAGTATGTATGTTGGAAACGCTATGCTTCTGGTTTTGAATCTTCCCCTGATCAAGATCTGGGTTCAACTCACAAAGGTACCATTCCGTTTTATGTTTCCAATCATCATCCTGATATGTATTGTGGGTGTCTATACATTAAGAAATTCAGTTTTTGATATTTGGATAATGATCATTTTTGGAGTGATTGGATATGTGATGAAGAAATGCCAATATGAACCCGCCCCGCTTGTCTTAGCTTATGTTTTAGGGCAGATGATGGAGAAGGCGTTACGACAATCCCTAATCCTCTCCAACGGGAGTTTTAAAATATTCTTTACGAGACCTATCTCGGCCACCTGCTTATTGATCTCCTTATTTCTTCTGATATCTACTATTATAGGATTTTCGAAGAAGAAACGGCTTAAAATCGTTGAAGAACAACAAACCTAAAATTTAGGTTTCAAAGAAAAGTTGATGTAATGGCTCTAAAGTGTGCCATTGAAACTCATAATGGATAATTCAAACAAATTAACAAATCCACTACAGGAGGGAGGAGTCATGAAGAAGATTTGGATAGTTTTATCTTTTATATTCTTTTTTAACCCCAGGGCAATTGCAGTAGAGACGGCCTATCCCACAAGACAGATCGAGATGATAATTGGATTTGCACCTGGTGCGGGGACAGATCTCGGTGCAAGAATGATTGCTGAACAATCAAAAAGATATCTTGGGCAAGAAATCGTTTGCATCAATAAACCGGGAGGAGCGGGAAGGGTGGCCGTGACATTAATATCCAAAGCAAAACCCGATGGCTATACACTTTGCGCGGCAACTGATGGGAGTATTATTGCGGCACCCCATCTTGAGAAGGTGACTTATAAATTTGAGGATTTTACTTATATCATTCAATATGGAGTGCTAAATTTTGGAATCTCTGTAGTAAAGGATTCTCCTTTTAAGACTTTCAAAGATGTAATTGAATTTGCCCGTGCCAATCCTGATAAATTAACTGTGGGGATTGTCGGGGTAAATACATCTGATCATATTGCGCTTCAGGTCCTTTCACAGATGGAGAACCTGAAGATTAGGTTTGTGCCCTTCGATGGAGCTGCCCCCACGATGACAGCCCTGTTGGGTAAGCATGTAATGGTAGCAAGCGCGGCAAGTTCAGGATATGCACCGCATGTAAAAACAAAAAATATCAGACTCTTGGCTGTGATGGGGGAAGAGAGATTGGAACAGTATCCGGATGTGCCCACATTGAGGGAGCTGGGTTATCCCTCATTAATCATCCAAAGTTGGTATATCATCTCGGGGCCAAAGAATATAGAAACTTCTATTGTTAAGAAGCTCGTAGACGCTTTTGGAAAGGCAATGCAGAGTACTGAATTCATAAAATTAGCTAATGATCTTGAAATTTATACTAAGAATCCCCTTCCTGGGCAAGAATTAAGAGAAACCCTCTTTCAGCGGAATAAGAGAAATATAGAGTTATATAAAAAATTGGGGTTGATTAAATAGTTTAAGGGTATTATTATTAATTGTTAAAAGATAATTCAAACAAATTAACAAATCTATTACAGGAGGGGAAGTCATGAAGAAGATGTGGATAATTATATTTTCTATATATTTTATATTCTTTTTTAACCTCATGGCAATTGCAGCGGAGACGGCTTATCCCACCAGACAGATCGAGATGATAATTGGATTTGCACCCGGTGCGGTGACAGATCTCGGTGCAAGGATGATTGCCGAACAATCAAAAAAATACCTTGGGCAAGAAATCGTTTGCATAAATAAACCGGGCGGGGCAGGAAGAGTGGCCATGACATTAATGTCCAAAGCAAAACCAGATGGCTATACACTTGGAGCAACAACATCATCCTGCATTGTTGCGGCACCTCATCTTGAGAAGGTGACTTATAAATTTGAGGATTTTACTTATATCATTCAATATGGAGTGCTAAATTTTGGAATCTCTGTAGTAAAGGATTCTCCTTTTAAGACTTTCAAAGATGTAATTGAATTTGCCCGAGCCAATCCTGATAAATTAACTGTGGGGATTGTCGGTGTAAATACGACTGATCATATTGCCCTGCAGGCCCTCTCGCAGATGGAGAATCTAAAAATCAGATTTGTCCCCTTCGATGGAGCTGCCCCCACGATGACAGCCCTGTTAGGAGGGCATATCATGATTGCCAGTACTGCAAGTTCAGGATATGCACCACATCTCAAAGCAGGAACGGTCAGACTCTTAATCACTTATAGCGAAGAGCCACCGGAGCAGTATCCTGATGTGCCTACAATAAAGGAAATGGGCTATCCTTCCTTAGTGATACAAAGTTGGTATCTCATTTATGGACCAAAGAATATGGATCCTTTCATTGTTAAAAAATTAGAAAATGTATTTGGAAAAGCAATGCAGACTTCAGAATTCAAGAAATTAGCTGACCATCTTGAAATTTATACAAAGAAGCCATTATCTGGAGAAGAATTAACAAAGGCCTTAATGAAACAATATAAAAACAATGCAGAGCTTTATAGAAAAATAGGGCTGATAAAATAATAGAAATACGGAGGACTCAGGTTAAATCATATACGAAGACCTGCGTCTGCTCCTTCGTGGATGGCCTCCATGATCCTCCGTGGCTCCAAACAATCACCTATTTCATAAAGCTCAGGAATTTTACCCCTGAGGGATTTAGCCAATTCGTTACAAGGTTTTGACCCGGTTGCAAAGACAATGGTCTCCCCTTCAAGGAAGATTTCATCACCATCCTTATTTATCAATCTGATCCCTCTTTGAGTGATCTCTTTATACTCTTTAACTCCTGCCTCTATCTTTATCTGACACTCTTTTAACCTTCTAAGCAATGGTATTCTATTATCAGGATACAGGACATCGAGCGCAGGTTCAGGGCTACGAAAAACCAGGGTTACCTCTTTCCCTTTTTCAGAAAGAAACAGTGCTGTCTCACAACCAATATATCCTCCTCCAATCACAATAACCCTATTTTTAGCATCCTTCTTCCCCTCGAGAACATCTTTGTAATTTATAACATTTTCACCCTGAGCCCCTGAGATATCTGGGATAAAAGGAATAGAACCTGTTGCCACGATTACTGCCTGAGGAGCAAATTTAAGAACCTCAGATTCATTTGCCTCCTTTTTTAATTCTACCCTGACACCCGATTTTTTTATCTGGGTCTTTAAATAATTTAGAAATAAATCTATATCTCCTTTGCCTGGAGGAACCTTAGCAATATTCAACTCCCCTCCAAGAGAATCACTCTTCTCCCATAGGGTGACATCATGACCCCTCATTGATGCAATCAGTGAAGCCTCAATCCCCCCAGGTCCTCCACCTATAACAAGAACCCTTTTCCTCTCTGCTTTAGATTTTAGACCTGTGGAAAACATTCTCTCTCTTCCTGCTTCCGGGTTTATTGAACAACCAATTGGATTTTTAGTCCAGAAGAGTTCACCACATCTTGCACATGTGATACACCTTCGGATATCATCCACTCTCCCCTCCATCGCCTTTTTAGGAAGGTATGGATCTGCCACCAATCCACGGCCAATACAGATAAAATCAGCCTTACCTTCCCTGAGAATCTTCTCAGCAAGATAAGGATCGTTGATCTTTCCTACAACACCAACAGGTATCTTCAGCTCCTTTTTTATGGGCTCAGAAAGATCTACATTACATCCTGGATGGAAATACATATTGGGATCGGTCCACTCGTGTGCACCAAAACTTCCACTTGTAATATCAATTGCATCGACACCTGCTTCTTCTAACATCTTACATAAAAGGACTGCCTCCCCAATCCTGAAACCACCCTCTACCCTTTCATCTGCCATCAACCTGAATAAAACAGGATAATCAGCTCCCACAGCCTTTCTCGTCACCTCCGCAAGCTCCAGGGCAAATCGCGCTCGTCCTTTAAGGTCACCACCATAACCATCCGTCCTTTTATTCAAAAGTGGAGATAAAAATTCAGCAACAAGGTACCCTGTTGCTCCATGTATCATCACGCCATCATAACCAATCTCCACTGCCTTTTTTACTCCCTCTGCAAATTGCTCCATTAATTTCTTTATATCTTCAATTGATAATTGTCTCGGCACAACCCCTGTAAGAGGATTGGGAATATTAGATGGTGAGGCAGGATCACAGGCATCAAAACTTCCACCATGGACATTCACCTGACAGACGACCTTTGCTCCTTCTTTATGAATCTCCTCTACAAGTCTCATCAAACCAGGCCATACCTTCTCGTTCTTTAGCATGATTCTTTTTGGATACCCTGAAGATCGAGGATAAGAGGATTCTGTTACTATTAACCCTGCTCCCCCTTTTGCCCGCTCTACGTAATAATCTATCTGTCTTTCAGTTATAACTCCTTCTTCAGTAGTCATGAGGGTAACCAGAGGTGGAAATACAATTCTGTTTTTAAGTTCCATCCTTCCAATCCTTATAGGCTCAAAAAGTTTCGAGAATTCTGACATAATTTATTTCCTTTCTATCCTTTTAGATAAAATTTTTATTTCATCATGCCTGGAAGCCACATTGCTACTATTGGAAAGTGAATGCTTATTACCAATCCTAAGATCATGATTAAGACATAGGGAATAATTGATCGGTAAATATCTCCCATAGTTATCTCCTTTGGGACAAGACCTTTCATATAAAAAAGGTTCATTCCAAATGGAGGAGTAATATAACCTACAACTATTGCAATTGTCATAATCAATCCAAACCAGGTTGGGTCCCATCCCATCCTCTGACATACCGGTAAAAAGACAGGTGTGCAGATCATGATTATGGATCCACCATCAATAAAGCATCCCATAATGAGCACGATAATCATCATCGCCCAGAGTAGTCCAATCTTTGAAACGGTCAGACCTGTTAAAAAATTTGTTAGAACTTCTGAAATCCCGAGGGAATTGATGAAACTTCCGAAGGCCATTCCACCTATCAAAAGCCACACAACCATTGCTGTAACACGAAGGGTAATTGAAAGCGATGTCTTGAGAATCTCCCATGTAAGTCTTTTTCTCAGGAGAACAACGAGAAATGTCGCAGTAGCACCTATCCCTGCAGTCTCTGTTGGGGTTGCAGCCCCAGAATAGATGGATATCATCATTAAAAGGATAATAATTACAGGGATAATGACCTTATAGAGACTCACTATTCTTTCTCTCCAGCTTCCACGTTCTTCCAATGGACATGGAGGTCCCATATGGGGTTGAATAAGACATCTCACACCTATATATATACAAAATCCAAATGTGATTATAAGTCCAGGAATAAAACCTGCCATAAATAGTTTTCCAACCGAGAGCCCCCAGAGGCCTCCAAGGACAATCATAATGATACTTGGAGGAATTAAAGGACCCAGTGCACCCCCTGCAGGAATCACACCAATTGCCATATCTTTATCGTAGCCCCTTTTGAGCATCTCCGGTAAAGCAAGCATTCCCATTGTAACAGTAGCAGTTGCCCCCAGGCCACTCATGGCATCAATTAATGCACAGATAATGGCCGTGCCCATAGCCAGACCACCCCTCAAACCAGCCATCCATTTATGCATCGTTTCATATAGGTCACTCCCTATTCCTGATGCCTCAAGAAATGAAGCAAGTAAGACAAAAAGTGGAATGGCAATCCAGGTCTCCTGGCGGATGGCTCCGCTGAATGCAGAAAATGCCATATATAGAGATTGGGGGCCAAAAATGATGAGATTAAATAATAATGCAACTCCAAATAGAACAAAACAGACATTGAGTCCTGTAAACAGTATGATAAAAAAAACAAGCATTACAACGATAGCAATCAGCTCTACATTCATTGATCCCTCAAACCATCCTTCTTAATTACCAGCATAAAATTACGGATATGGATTGCTATGCCCTGAATAAGAAATAAAAGGGCTCCGATGGGGATGATTACCATTATGTGATAGAAGGGTGGGGCCCAGACTGTTGACATAGTCTCCTTTATCTTTACTGACTCGATGGCTGCTTTTGTTGATTCATAAAGGAAGACAACCATTGTAAAGAAGAAAAGCAAAGAGGTTATAAGGTCTAATATGGCCCTTATTCTCGGATTTAGATTCATAACAAACACATCCACTTTCACATGTGCATTATGGCGAAGACCATAGGATCCTCCAATAGCCACAAGGAGGCTGAATATCTGCATATTTATATCCCATGCCCATATCGTGGGACGATTGAATATATAGCGGGCGATGACTTCAATTGTTGTTATAAGCATTAAAGGAAGAAGTAGAAAGCTAATACCAAGGCCAACCCGATTTACAATATCATCAATAAATTTAATCATCCTTCTTAACCCTGACATATTCAAACACCTTTTGCTAAAAGAGGGGAGGGAAGAATCAAAAATTTATATTTCTCCCCTCCCCAAATCTTAATCAAGCCTGCCTAAATCTTTCATCTGTTTTCTTACAATCTCAACAAGCCTTGCATTTCTCGGGCTTTTGGCTGCAACCTTATCCCAGACCTTTGTCATCACCTCTTTTCGTATCCAGTCTGCCTCTTTCTCTGATAGTTTTATAAGCTTTAGACCATGACTCTTAACTGCATTTGCCGCAGCATAATCCAATAGAAGTTTCTCTCGTATAGAATCAACAAGCATTGCCTGGGCAGCCTGCTTATCAATAATCTCTTTTATATCTGGTGGAAGAGCATTAAAGGAATTCATATTAATCATGAATGAACAGACAAGTGTATTGCAATTAGGGCTTATGATAAAATATTTCCAGACCTCCTTTAATTTCATATCTTCTAATGCCACAAGACCAAACACTGCAGCATCAACAGTCCCGAGCTTTAGGGCCATATAGATCTCTGGAGCAGGAATAGAAACCGGGCTTGCCCCGAGGAGTTTTACATACTCTCCCACAACACCAGTGGCCCTTATCTTCTTACCTTTTAAATCTGCAAGGCTTTTGATTGGGAATGTGGCACCGATTTGCTGAATCTGATTGGGGAAGGCAGGAATCCAGTAGATATTATGTTCCGCATAAACCTTTCTTATCTCCTCAAGAAGTCCCCGGTTAAAATAAGCATCCCATGCATGCTCAAAAGTTTCCCATGCAAATGTAAGTCCTGTTTCTATATCCGTCTCCGGCATAAGTCCTGCGTGGTATCCTCCAAAGTATTGGCCTGCAAAATCAATCATCCCCTTTGAAACTGCCTTAAACATCTCAGGAACAGGGACAATAGAGTTTGCTGGAGCAACATCTATAATGAGTCTTCCTCCCGTGGCACCCTTTACCCATTCTGCAAAGAAAGGACCTGCTCCACCAGATGCACCTCCAACATAGGCATTCTGTCCTTTCCAGCGTATGACCTTTTGTTGTGCTAAAGACATTTTGGGATAGATTCCCAAAGACAAAGAAAGCACCACTATCACCACTACCATTAAAAACATTCTACTTTTCCTTTCCATCTCTTTTCCTCCCTTCTTTGGTTTTTGTTTTACTATTAAGTATCACTTCTTTCACATAAACTCAAGTTCATCATATTGAGCTTGCTATTTCCATCCCCTCGGAAATCGCATCTATCATCTTTCTTGGTTCCAGACAGTCTCCAATTAGATAAACCTCCGAGACCTTATCCTTAACTGCCTGGGCCAGCTCCTTATCTGGTTTTGAACCTGTTGCAAATATTATCATATCTGCTTCTATCAATTCTTCTTTACCCATCTCATTTGAGACTACCACACCTGATTCTGTCACCTTCTCAACTATTTTTTTGGTCAATATACTCACACCATTATCTTTGAGGCTAAAGAGGAGAAGTTGCCTTGAAGTATTTGGCATGCCAGTAGCTATCTCTGAAGTCATTTCAATAAGTGTCACTTCTCCTCTTTTTTGCTTTGCCAGGAATTCCGCTGTTTCTGCACCAACCTGACCACCACCCACTATACAAATTTTACCTTTTACCTCAACATCTCCCTTCAAGGCTTCTAAAGCCATTACTACATTCTTGTTGCCTATATTTGGTATTTTTGGGATGAATGGTTTTGCACCAGTGGCTATAATAACTGCATCGGGCTCTATTTCCTCTAATATCTTTGATGAAACCCTCTTTTTCAATTCAACTTTTACACCTGACTTTTTAATTTGGTTTTTTAGATAATCTATAAAATTTTGAATCTCATCCTTTCCAGGTGGTATTTTAGCTAACTGCATCTGTCCGCCCAAGTCATTGCCCTCATCGCAGAGAATTACATTGTGCCCTCTCAATCTACTTATTACCGCAGCCTTTCTTTGAATAAAAACTGGGTCTCACGAAATTCGTAACCCATTGATATTACTAATACATTTTGAACAATATCCTTTAAATTGCCTCCTATAACAATTTTTTACTCTCCTTACTTCCTCTTCCCCGAAGAGACTGTGTCGTAATTCGACATAAGAAATGAAACCAAATACGGCAAGGGACAAGCCCTTGCCCTACGTTTGTGATTCATTTAATTTTCCCCTCCCATTTACCTAAAATCCTCCTCACCTCAGTTACGAGTCGTACCGACCCAACCCTCTCCCCAGCGGGGTAGAGGGAAATTTTCAAAATTATTTTTGTGAAGGCCTAATGAATAAAAATCATCTTTTTATTTAAATACTTCCTCATCAAATAACTGTTTGAATTCCTCATCTGACATCTTTAGAAATTCTTTACAGACAAATTCCGTATGTTGACCAAGACATGGAGCTGGCATTCGTGGCTCTGAAGGAGTTTTAGATAATTTGAATGATGGACTCGGATGAGGAAATGGACCTAAGACTGGGTGATCTATCATCCAGAAACATTGCCTCTCTTTTAATTGAGGATCATCAAACAGGTCTGAATTATTATTTACAACACCTGATGGAACCCCAAAGGCCTGAAGCTTACTTACAACCTCCCTCGCATCAAGCTTCTGAGTCCATTCTTCAACCAATCTATTCAATTCAACCTCATTTCTCTTCCTGCTAAAAAGGGTGATAAATCTTCGGTCATAAATCAAATCCTCCTTCCCCATAGCACGGCATAAACCCTTCCATTCCTCATCATTAAAAACAGCAATAGCACACCATCTATCCTCTCCAAGGCATTGGTAAACCCCATGAGGTGCTCCACATCTTGATGAATTTCCCTCCCTAACCGCATTCCTGCCATTGATCATCCAATCAAGAAGGGGGACGGAGATAAATTGAACCCCTGCCTCATATTGAGATAGATCCAAATGTTGTCCTTTACCTGTCCTGTTTCGATATAGAAGGGCTCCAACTATTGCAGCCACTCCAAAATAGGGAGCAATACAATCAGTATAAGCTCCATATGGTTGAACAATATCTCTATCAGGCCATCCAGTCACAGATGGAAAACCAACCAATCCAACAAGCTGATTCCCAAAACCTGGCTGAAATGCATTGGGACCATTTTGCCCCTGCATCGTTGTGGAAAGCATTATTATATCAGGCTTTATCTTCCTTAACTCCTCAAAACCTAATCCAAGTCTTTCCATTACACCCGGACGGAAACTCTCAATAATCACATCACTCCATGCTACAAGTCTTCTCGCAATCTCAATACCCTTTTTATGCTGAAGGTTGAGGGCCATCCCATATTTATTACTGTTATATAAAGGGAAATAACCATTAAAATCTAAATCCTGGATTTCGTCCTTAAAGGGTAAGCTTGTCCTTAATGTGTCTGGTCTGGTATTTGATTCTATGTGTATAACTTTGGCCCCAAAATCAGCAAAGTATTTTGCAATTAAAGGACCTACTAAGACCCAACTAAAATCGATAATTTTTAAATCTTCAAATAGCCTTTCAACCATAACTTCAAATAATCCCTGCTTGTTTTAATATCAATAACTCATCCCTGGCCATTCCCAATTCTTTTTCATATATCTCTTTATTATGCTCCCCAGGGAGTGGAGCACGGTTTTTTATAATAAACCGAAACTCTGAACTCTTAATAAAAGGGCCTGGATAAGTGATAGAAGTCTTTAGTTCTGGATGTTCAACATTTAACCAGAAGTCTCTTGCTCGAAGTTGAGGACAATCTATTAATTCCTGCCATGTCTGAACCGGGAAAAGCCATATTCCTCTTTTTATTGCTCCTTCATGTAATTCTTTTTTTGTGTGACTCTTAAAAAACTGTCCAATATATTCTTCAATCTTAGAATTTATCTCTGGAGTTATAGTTGAAATATCTAACTTTTCCCATTCTAATCTTTTAAGGAAATCATTTGCCATTCCCTCACTATCCATCCATTCTACCAATCTTCTATTAACCTGGGCTCCAACTTCTCCTCCAGTCACTATCCACGTAACATAGCCATCTTTACACGGCCAGATATTTCGCTGTTCAATATGGGCTCTCCCCCCTACTCGGAATGGTCCAGCACGATGAATGATAGTTTGGTTTAAAAACCAGAAGGAAGGGGTATTGAGGGTAAGCACAGTTAGGGCATGCTGAATTGAGACATCAACATGTTGACCTTGGCCTTTCTTCTCCTGCCAGTAGAGAGCCATCATGGCCCCTGCTGCGGCCTGTAACCCACCATGGAGATAAGCCTGTGGAACACTAATTCTAAGAGGGGGACGATCCCTGTCACCTGTTAAAAACATAAATCCACAAGTGGCCATGAGGATTATATCTGAAGCCTTGTAATCCTTATATGGACCATTCTGTCCAAAAGGGGTAATGGAGACGAAGATGAGCTTTGGTTTGATCTTTCTCAGCTCCTCATAACCCAACCCCAGGCCATCCATATAACCTGGAGGGAAGGATTCTATAAGAAAATCGGATCTCGTTACGAGTTTTTTTAAGATAGCCTTACCATCTTCGGATGTGATATCCAAAGTAATACCCCGTTTATTCGCATTAAAAGCATACCAGTAAAGGCTCCTTTCTAATTTTGGTTCATCATGATAAAATGGTCCAATATTTCTCGAAGGATCGCCACCAGGCCTTTCCACCTTTATTACATCTACACCAAGATCTCCGAGGATTCGGCCGCATAGAAAACCTTTCTCATCGGTTAGATCTATGGCCCGATAACCTCTTAGCATGGCTTTACAGACCTCCCAATTAATTTAATTCTACAGACCTCTTACCTTCACCCTTAAAAGGAGGAGGCCAAACTTTTCATCAGCTCACCAACATCTTCTACTTCATCCAATTTAAATATTATTTCCACCACTTTTCCAAGACTATCT
>JBBITW010000009.1:0-38059 GCA_037440525.1 Deltaproteobacteria bacterium | reverse complement strand
GCCCTATCAATCTCTTCATCCACTGCCTCACGAACCAATCTCTTAAGAATTCTATTTCTTTCTTTATAACTGAGTGACTTTGTAAGTTTTACTATATCTCTTTTGGTTTCCTGAATAGATCGTGATATCTCATCGAGGATAATGCTGGGAGTAAACGATTGTTTCACCCGTAATAATCTAATTTCCTGAAGAACCAGTGCTTTAATTCTCAATTTAAGAATGGGGATAACATCCATATCCAGTTGCCTAAAAACCATGTCTTTTTAAGAAATCTAAAACATTCCGGACATACTCCGAAGGTCTTTCCTCATAGGTATTGTGTCCACACTTTGGCAAAACTGCAAGCTCCCCCATTTGAAGGTGTCGGTAAAATTCAACACCCTGTTCTACCTCAAAAAGTATGCTTCTATCAGGGTATAGCACAAGGGTAGGACACTTTACATGAGGCAACTCTCCTCTCAGATCGAATACATCCTTACCATATGCCCCGCCATATCTTCGAAATAGATTATAAAGTGAGCCTACCCTCTTCGGTCCCTGGATATATGTGAGCTTCTCTTTGACCTCGGGTTCAAGTTCATCAAATGTTTTTGGAAATAACATTTTATTAAATTCAACCATCGTCACCTTGCTATAGCACTGTGTGCTTGAGATAACCATTGTCTTGACCTGATCAGGATATCTTATTGCATATTCTACTCCAACCACACCACCTTCACATTGACCAATTATATGGAAGGAATCAAGATTGAGAATTTCCTTCAATTTGGCCAACTCCTCAACACTCTCAGGGCAATATCTTTCACTGACATAAAATTCTTCAAAATCCTCGCCTCCATCTGATCTTCCGTATCCCCTTCTATCATACATTAATACCTTATAACCTCTTTCAACCAAACCTGGATATATATTTTCCCATATCTTTGTGGATCCAAACCCATGATGGAGAAGAACAATAATATCCCCTTCTCCATAAATCTCATAATATATTTTTATTCCATTGATATTTGCAAAAGGCATTTATCTCTTTCTAAAGTAAAAATCAATTTCCTAAACGGTGAGGTTCAATAATCACCTTTATTGATTCTTTACCCTCTGAGACCAGTCTAAATCCAGTTCCTGTATCCTCCAGGGGGAGGCGATGTGTAATCATTTCATGAAGCGGGAGACGATTACGACGTATCAATTCTATAGCCATTTCAATATCTAAAGGGCTACCTCCATATGTAGGCAAAAGTTTTATACCATCCCTCCAGTAATCAAAAAAAGAGATAGAGAGCTCAATCCCTGGCTCCACTGGAGCAAAGCATAGCACCACTCCTGCGCGATCTGCTGATTCAATTGCCTGCTTGTAAGCAGAGACTGTTCCTGCACAAACTATAACCAAATCAAAAAGTCTTCCCCCATTTAAATCCCTGAGTCGAGATGGGTTAACGTCTCTGGAATAAATTACTTCATCTGCACCAAATCTCTTTGCAGCCATAATTCGATATTCATTTATATCAGTTGATACAATACACCCTGCCCCTGATGCCCTGGCCAGTGCAATGTGAAGAAGTCCTGATATCCCACTTCCAATTACCAGTATGGAATCGCCTGGCTTAATACCTGCCAATCTCTGGCCACGAATTACACATGCCAGTGGTTCAATAAAAACACCATCTTCAAAAGATATCTCCTCTGGCAATAAAAATAGACCGCGATCAACATTTATTTTTGGAACACGAATATATTCCGCAAACCCACCAGGATCAAAGTTTGTAGCCCTCAATGTGTCACAAACCGTATGGTGGCCATTAAGACAGTAATGGCAGGTATTACAGGGGACATGATGTGAAACAAATACCCGATCACCAATTCTGAGATTCCTTACACCCTCTCCTATCTCTACAATCTCTCCAGTCACTTCATGACCAAGCACACAGGGCGCCTTCTTCTTTCTGTACCATTCCATTACATCGCTTCCACATATACCGCTTGCCATAACCTTTACCAACAATTCTCCAGGTCCAATGGGGGGAACGGGCATCTCCTCCAACCTAACATCTTGGTTATTATAATACATAGCCACCCGCATCATTTGAATATGTTTACCTCACATGCATAAGAATATATTACTTCATCTGCTACGTCAATATATAATTATAAAATTACAATTACGAAGTGTAAAAATTAAAACATTGATTTAGCCAAAAGATTTATTATTTGACATATCATCTTTTATGATGTATAAAAAAATACATGAAAAATTTAAAGAAGAGGCCTATTCAAATATATCTTGAACACCAGCAGGCTTCCATATTAGAAGCGCTTTCTAAGAAAAAAGGAATCTCAAAGGCTAAGATTATCCGGGAAAGCCTCGAGAGATTCTTAAGAGACATCCCTCTGGAGGAAGATCCTGCGATGAACCTCATTGGGCTTGGGCATTCAGGTAAAAAAGATTTATCCGCTCAGCATGATCAATATATAAAGAAATATGTTAGATACAAGAGAAAGTGATGGCCCTTGAGGATATTTTTGTCGATACCAGTGCATGGATCGCTTTGGCGGATAGAGATGATTTCAACCACAAAATTGCTGCTTCAAATTACCCTTCGTTATTAAAAAATCATAGGAATCTAATAACAAGCAACTTTGTCATTGCGGAAACCTATATTATTATTTTAAATGAGTTGGGTCATCAACCAGCGATGGCATTCCTTAAAAACATAAAGACAACCCCCAGAATTTTGAAAGTCTATTCAAATAAAGATATTGAGGAAGAAGGGGAATCAATACTGGCAAAATACAGCGATCAAAATTTTAGTTATACAGATGCAATCAGTTTCGTGATTATGAAGAGACAAAAGATTAAAAAGGCTTTTTCTTTTGATAAACATTTTTTAATAGCAGGTTTTTTCAATATTCCTTAAAAATATGCCCTCCTCTCCGTTGGGGGATAATGGTGGGGGGCAAGGATAATGTGCCGAGGAATAAGTAAGCACTATTTATAAAACCGCTGAGTTGGTTTGGTGGACACCTTTCTTTTCTC
Organism: Deltaproteobacteria bacterium; assembly: GCA_037440525.1. Taxonomy (GTDB): domain Bacteria; phylum Desulfobacterota; class BSN033; order BSN033; family UBA1163; genus JBBITW01. Next base: position 35,028 of record JBBITW010000009.1, on the reverse strand, counting down.
CTCCTCAAAGATTTGATTTGCCTCTTTTGCAGTAGCCTTTTTATGGATGATTGCCCTTAGGGCCTTTATCATCGCCACAGGATAATCGTTCTGCCATATATTTCTCCCGAGGTTTACACCAATTGCTCCTTTCTCCATCCCATCGTAAACGAACTCAAAGACCTCCATTTCAGTATCAACCTTAGGACCTCCTGCCATTACAACTGGGACAGGGCAGCCGTTGACCACCTTTTCAAAATTCTCACACCAGTAAGTCTTCACAATTCTTGCACCAAGTTCAGCAGCAATTCTTGAGCTCAATGCCAGATAGCGTGCATCCCTTTTCTCCAGCTCCTTCCCCACGGCTGTAACTGCCATGACAGGAATTCCATACTTCTCACCTTCGTCTACAAGTTTTGATAGATTGAGAAGGGAATCCTTCTCATGTTCAGTCCCTACAAAAATAGATATCCCCACTGCAGCCACATTAAGTCTTATTGCCTCTTCCATAGAAGTGGTAATCCCTTCATCTGAAAGATCCTTCCCCACCATACTTGTTCCCCCGGAAACCCTTAGAATAATTGGTTTTGTATTTTCTGGATTGATGGAAGAACGGAGAACCCCTCTCGTAACAAAGATGGCATCACAGTAAGGTAGCAATGGTTTTATTGTTTCACCGGGTCTCTCCAGCCTTGTTGTTGGTCCCTGGAAATAGCCGTGGTCAATTGGCAAAAATAAACAGTGCCCATCTGATTTAATCAACTGTGCCAGACGGTTTTTCATCCCCCATTCCATAATTCACCTCCTCGAAATAATATTAAACCTAAATTAGTTTAAATTTCTTGAATATACTTAACCACTAAGTCTCCAACCTCAGAGGTCGAATATCCCATCTTTCCTGCACTAAGATTTTTTACATCATTCTTAACAACTTCCATTATGGCATTTTCAATTGCCCGAGATGCCTCTCTCTCACCCAGAAATTCCAGCATCATCTGACATGCAGATATGGCAGCCAGAGGGCTCACCACTCCCAATCCTGTATACTTGGGGGCAGAGCCTCCCATTGGTTCAAACATTGAGACTCCACGGGGATTTATATTCCCTCCAGCGGCAATCCCCAATCCTCCCTGAATCATTGCCCCGAGGTCAGTTATGATATCGCCAAACATGTTGTCTGTTACTATCACATCAAACCACTCAGGGTTTTTTACCATCCACATACAGATCGCATCAACATGGGCATAATCTGTTTGGATTCCCTCAAATTCTTTTGCTATCTCATTAAAGGTCCTTTCCCATAGGTCGAATGCATAGGTCAGGACATTAGTCTTTCCACAAAGTGTGAGTTTATGTTTCTTATTTCGTCTTTGACAAAATTCAAATGCAAATCGTATACATCGCTCAACACCTTTTCTCGTATGTATGGCTTCCTGGATCGCAATTTCATCAGGTGTCCCTTTTCTAAGAAAGCCACCTGCACCGAGATAAGCCCCTTCTGTATTCTCTCTGATAACTACAAAATCTATGTCTTCAGGACCTTTGTCCTTAAGAGGGGTGTCAACCCCCGGGTAGAGTTTGACAGGCCTTAAATTTATGTATTGATCCAACTGGAATCTTATCTTTAATAAGATTCCCTGTTCAAGTATTCCAGGTTTTACCTCTGGATGACCAATTGCACCAAGATAGATTGCATCCATCTTCTTTAATTCTTGTATAACCGAATCTGGAAGGGTCTCTCCAGTCCTTAAATATCTCTCTCCTCCAAAATCATACTTTTCCAATTGATACTTGAAGCCAAACCTTTCTGATACTGCCTTTAGAACTTTTAAACCCTCGGCAATCACCTCAGGTCCAGTGCCATCTCCAGGAATTACAGCAATATTATACATAATTCTCCTTTCTTCTATAAATTTGCGGGTTTCACGAAATTAGTAACCTATTGATAATAATAATATATTTTGAACAATATCCTTTGAATTGCCTCCTATAAGAATTTTAATTTGTTTTCAATTAATTACACCCTCTCAAATCCATCAAAATTCTCTTTTCTCACATCTTTCTACGGGGGTGGAGGGCAATTTTATTACTCTCCTTACTTTTCCTCTCTCCCAATGAGACTGTGTCGTAATTCGACATTAGAAATGAAACCAAATACGGCAAGGGACAAGCCCTTGCCCTACGTTTGTGATTCGTCTCTCAATATTTCTATGTTTAATTTTCACCTCCCATTTACCTAAATTCCCCCTCACTTCAGTTGCGAGTCGTACCGACCCAACCCTCTCCCCGAAGAGGCTGTGTCGGATGAGGTGTATGCCATGTTTGTCATTCCGAGCGGAGCGAGGAATGACAATTTGGAAGAGATTGCTTCGCAATGACAATCTAAAATCGCTCAATTTAGATATAGATTAACTCAATTTATCTACACAATGCCTTATAACCAATATCGGTTCTATAGTGGACCCCTTCCCATGAGATCTTCCTGACAGCATTGTAGGTTCGCTCAATTGCCCTTTGGATATCTTCTCCCAGCCCTGTAACCCCTAAGACCCTCCCTCCATTTGTAACCATCATACCATTCTTTAATGCTGTGCCAGCATGAAATACAAAGATATCCTCCATGGATGAAACCTCATCAAGTCCCTTTATAACCTTTCCCTTTTCATAATCCCCGGGGTATCCCTTAGAGGTCATAACCACACAAACAGATGCCTTTTTATCCCATTCTATCTTGCACCTTGATAGTTCTCCTTTGATACAGGCCTCAAGGATTGGAACTATATCCCCCTTCATCCTCATAAGTACAGGTTGTGTTTCGGGGTCTCCAAATCGGGCATTAAACTCCAATACCTTAGGTTCACCTTCATAGATCATCAAACCAGCATAAATGACGCCTTTATAAGAACTGCCTTCCTCATTCATACCATAGATTATGGGTCTCAATATTTTCCCAATAATCTTCTCATGCATTTCATCCGTGACAACAGGTGCCGGAGAGTAAGCTCCCATCCCACCTGTGTTTGGGCCTTCATCTCCATCGAAGACCGCTTTATGGTCCTGTGATGAGGCCAAAGGAAGTATTGATTTTCCATCTGTAAATGCGATATAGGAGGCTTCCTCTCCAACAAGATATTCCTCCACGACAATTCTATTTCCTGCCTCTCCAAAAATCTTCTCCACCATTATTCTCTCAACTGCTTTAATAGCCTCTTCAATGGTTTTACAGACGATAGCCCCTTTCCCACCTGCGAGACCATCTGCCTTTACAACAATCGGCGCTCCTTTTTTTCGAATGTAATCAATCGCCTCTCTGCTATTGTTGAATATTTCGAAGGAAGCCGTTGGAATATGATATTTCATCATCATCTCCTTTGCAAAGACTTTGCTTCCCTCAATCTGTGCTGCCTTCTTACTCGGTCCGAAAATAGGAAGTCCATTCGATTCAAAAATATCAACTATACCCTTTGTCAATGGTTCTTCTGGGCCAATAACCGTTAAATCAATCTCTTCTCTTAAGGCAAATTTTAGAAGACCATCTAAATCATTCGCCTTAATTGAAACAATCTCTGCCTGTTTGGAAATACCTGCATTTCCAGGGGCACAATAGATTTTCGAAACCCTCCTGCTCTGGCTTATCTTCCAGACCAGGGCATGCTCCCTTCCTCCACCACCAACTACCAGAATCTTCATATAAACCTCGTGATTCGTGACTCGGGCTCTTCTATCATTTATTAATCTATGAATCACGATTCCCCATTCACGATTAAAAAATCAATGTCTGAAGTGCCTTATACCTGTAAAGACCATAGCAATATTATGTTCATCCGCGGCTGCAATCACCTCATCATCTCTAATAGAGCCTCCTGGTTGAATAATTGCCGTTGCACCGGCTTCAGCTCCAGTATCCACTCCATCCCTAAACGGAAACATTGCGTCCGAGGCCAGTGCGCATCCTTTTGTTGAAGATTGGGCCTTCATCACAGCCAGCCTTGTGGAATCCACCCTGCTCATCTGACCCGCCCCAATACCTATTGTCCTGTCTTCCCTGCAGAGGACAATAGCATTTGATTTGACATGTTTTGCAACCTTCCAGCCAAAGGCCATTGCCCTCTTCTCCTCCTCTGTAGGACTTCTCTTTGTTACAACCCTCCATTGATCTATCGAAACATTGCCGAGATCTCTATCCTGAACCAACAGTCCCCCCACAACCTTTCTTAAATCAAATCCCCCTCTTTGAAAAAGGCTCTTTAGAGGGGGTGATTGAAGAATCCTCAGATCCTTCTTCTTCTTAAGAACCTCTAAGGCTTCAGGCCTAAAACCTGGAGCAATAATAACCTCAAGAAAGATTTCAAACATCTCCTTTGCAGTATCTTCGTCTATTTCTCTATTGAAACCCACAACTCCACCGAAGGCAGATACAGGGTCGCAGTCTTTGGCCTTCCTGAAGGCCTCTGCCAGACTACTTGAAGAGATGGCCACACCACACGGGTTATTATGTTTAATAATCACTGCTGCTGGCTCTTCAAATTCCTTTACTGTTTCAAATGCTGAATCGAGATCGAGAATATTATTGAATGAAAGCTCCTTACCATGGAGCTGGATGGAATTTGAAACAGAAGGCTCCTTAAAAAAATACTCACAATAAAAAGCAGCCTTCTGATGAGGGTTTTCACCATAACGTAGCTCCTGAACCTTCTTCACCTGAAATGTAAAGGTTTCTGGAAATGAAGTGACCTTTTTACCATTTTTTATTAGACCGAGATAGTTGGATATGGCGCCATCGTAGCGGGCTGTATGCTGAAAAACCTTTTTTGCCAATCGAAAATTTGTTTCAATTGATACTTCACCCTTTTCTTTCAATTCAGAGAGCACAGATTCATAGTCTTCGGGATCCACAATCACTGTAACATCAGGATAGTTCTTTGCAGCCGACCTCAGCATTGTAGGCCCACCAATATCTATATTTTCAATAGCCTCCTCAAGGGTACAATCATCCTTTGCAACGGTTGCCTCAAATGGGTAGAGATTTACCACCACGAGATCAATAGGAGTGATGCCATACTCCTTCATCTTCGCCATATGCTCGGCTCTGGATCTCTGCCCCAAAAGACCCCCATGGATCTTTGGATGAAGTGTCTTTACCCTGCCATCCAGCATCTCAGGAAATCCAGTATATTCTGAGATCTCCTTCACTGGGATATCATTATCTCTCAATGTCTTTGCAGTCCCGCCTGTGGAGAGGATCTCTACACCCAACTGGACCAAACCCTTTGCAAACATTACTATACCTGATTTATCCGATACGCTTATGATTGCCCTCCTGATCTTACCCATATCTTTGCCCCCTATAGTTCGTAATGTATAACCCTGCCTCTCTCAAAACCCCAATTCTTCACCAACCAAAATGATCAACATATCTGTTAATGATGGCCTCCTCTCAAGAATTACCATGACCCTACAGATTCGGTTCGGGGAGTTACAATCCACACATCTCCCTGTCTTTGCACATGGCACATCAATATTTAGACGTCTTGCATTGAGTGGAGCAGCAACATTCTTTATCCTCTGGATGGCTTCATCCAAATTCCCCACGATTTTATTATAGCCTGCTACGAGTATGACCTTTTTTGGTCCGAAACTTATTGAGTTGATCCGATTCCCTATGCCATCGATGTTTACAATCTCACCTTTGAGGGTAACAGCATTGGCACTACTTAAAAATAGATCTGATGTCATTTGTGATCTTCTAAGTTCAATCGATTCATCTCTTTTTAGCCCTGGCACCCAGTGATCGAGAATGATATTACCTTTCTCTTTCAATCTTTCTAATATCCCCAATTCCCTTATTGTAACTGATCCTCCAACCCCAATCTTCATGTTTGATGAGACATGTTTCAGGATTTCTTCAGAAGCATCCTGCCTGGTCTTTAAATAGATTGCCTCAAAATCATGTTCCTTAAGCCTTTGGATTACACTCTTTGCCCTTTCTTCTACCCACCACTCCCTAATTTGATCCATTTACCCCTCCATTATAAAATTGAAAAGTATTGCTCCAATTCATAATCTGTTACCTGTGCACGATAACGTTCCCATTCAACCTTTTTATTTTCAATAAATCTGTTAAAGACATGATCCCCGAGTGCATTCCTCACAAGTTCGCTCTTCTCAGTTATTTTTATTGCCTCATAGAGATCCTCAGGTAGAGATTCGATATTGTATCTCCTCCTTTCCTCTTCACTCATCTCATAGACATTGCGCTCTACAGGATCCTTCAGAGGATATTCCTTCTCGATCCCCTCAAGGCCTGCTGCAAGCATCACCGAAAATGCTAAGTAAGGATTACAGGCAGGGTCAGGAGAACGGTATTCGACCCTTGTAGCAAGCTCCTTTCCAGGTTTATAAACTGGGATCCTAATGAGGTCAGAGCGGTTTCTTTGGGCCCAGGAGATATAGACCGGTGCCTCATATCCTGGGACAAGCCTTTTATATGAATTCACCCATTGGTTCGTTATCAGTGTAATCTCCCTTGCGTGTTTCATCAGGCCTGCAATATAGTGTTTAGCAATCTTTGAAAGATGATATTTATCCTGAGGATCAAAGAATGCATTCTTATCCCCTTTAAAAAGTGATTGATGGGTATGCATTCCACTTCCGTTTACACCAAAAATGGGTTTTGGCATAAAGGTTGCGTAAACTCCGTTCTTCAGTGCAACCTCTTTAACGACAAGACGATAAATCATTGTACTATCTGCCATTGTCAAGGCATCCCTGTATTTGAGATCAATCTCATGCTGACTGGGGGCTACCTCATGATGTGAATATTCCACTGGAATTCCCATCTCCTCTAATATCACAGCAGTCTGTTTCCTCAGATCACTTGCTACATCGAGAGGTGTTAAATCAAAGTATCCACCTGAGTCAAGTGGTTCAGGTTTTCCTTTGGATTTCTGAAAATAGAAGTATTCAAGTTCAGGGCCCACATAGAATGTATATCCCATATCAGAAGCCCTTTTTAAATTCTTCTTTAATACCCAGCGCGGATCTCCCTGGTGAGGTCTTCCATCAGGCTCAAGGATATCACAGAACATGGTAGCTACAACATGTTCGTTTGCCATCCAGGGAATAATCCTGAAGGTTGAGGGATCAGGCATAGCAACCATATCACTCTCGTCAATCCTGACGAAACCAAGGATTGAAGAACCATCAAAACCCATCCCCTCTTCAAGTGCCCCTTCAAGCTCTCTTACGGTAATGGCAAAACTTTTAAGAAAGCCAAGGATATCTGTGAACCAGAGTCTTACAAATTTTACATCCTTCTCCTTTGCCATCTGGAGTACATCATTTTTTGTCATGGACATTCTATTTCCTCCTCCTCAATCTCTATATTTACAGATTTATCACAATAAGTTTAACTGGTCAACCCATCTTGATCCAAAAGTGAAAAAGTTAAAAGATCTGTCATCCCTTGCCAGATCACCGAATTTCTGCTTTAGCTTCATTACCGTAAATCTTTCTGGGTCTGAAAATACGGGCGTATCCAGTTTGCAATCTCCTCTGGTGGTTCAGCGACAAAACCATCGAGAAGGATACAGTTTGAATACCAGGTATCATTCACTGGATATGTCTGAACACTTGAGCGTGAAACAATCCTTATCCCTGCCCAGAGGTACTTAATTCTTTTACCCAGAGGTCCCGAATAAATTGCAAAGTTGAAAGAAGAGAAACCTTTATCGTGATATGCCTTCAAAACCCTCGTTACTCCCTGAGAAAGACCTTCCCAGTCGCCGTCATCAAACTCAAGGAAATTTGACTTCCCCTCAACAACCCCATCCACCTCATCCTCTCTTATTGGTGCAAATGGAGTAAACCAGTGTATAGAACCTGTTCTTCCAATATACCTCTCACCGAGTTCTTTCTCCTTAACAATCAATTCCTCCCAATAATTCTTAGAATATTTTTTATAATAGGCCCTTCCTTTTTCCATATAAACCTTTATCAAATAGTGTGGTGCGTGAGAGGCAATGGCCTGAAGATGGGGATGAGCAATACTGGCACCACCAGGATAAAGGTAATTGACTCCTATCTCAGCGTGTTCTACCCCGCTTAATTCATGAGCACGCCGAATATAGAAATCTGCTAATTTAAATGCATTAAAAAAGACATCCGGGGTAAACTCATTGAGGTTCAGGTAGTGATTCTTCGTCATTGCAATAATAGCAGAATACTTTTTATGGGCAAAAAGGTTTGGAAATATGGTGGCCTCTCCACGGGTAAGCCTTCCCTCGGGGATAAAATCTTTCGGAAATCTTGGAGTCGATGCTTCGAGTTTATCCGGGCAGAAGAAACATCTCTCCCTCGTCTCTTCAACAAACCTTTCTAACCATGCCCTGTCAGTCTTCTGGATTCTTGCCCAGAATGCCCTTCCTGTCCTTACAAATGAGGTAAGACCACTCAGGGGATCCTCACGATACTCAATTAGTTGACTTTCAGGCTCAAAATCCTTAAGTGGATTTAGAAGTGTGGCATTTTCCTCAATCTTTTTAAAACGAATCATCCCTTTCCTCCTCGATTTGAAATTGAGAGTCTAAAGCCAGTTTAATATAACCTAAACCAATTGAGTTTTTCAAAATCCCCTTTTTTGTGATAATGATTCTTCTTTATTAAAGGATCATTAAAATCCCGCAATGACAAACTTTTTTCTGCAAAAGTGAATGAATTATTAATGAGAACATAAAATAAATGACTTCTGCCGGTCTGAACCCCTCACCCTAACCCTCTCCACACTTATTGGGGAGAGGGGAAGTCGGTACGACTCGCAACCGAGGTGAGGGGGATAATTGTAAAGATTTAATTGCTCCGAGTAATAAATAATCTGATTCTTTAAGACCTTTCTCCATTTAAATCCCTTTAAAAATCTTATCAATTCATTTATATTTAAATTGTGCAATTTTTTACTAAAATCCTTTCCGCCAAAGGCGGATCAGTCATTGCGAGCCCGAAGGGCGTGGCAATCCGACGAAGTCGTTGCGAGGAGCGAAGCGACGTGGCAATCTCATAGATTCCTCGCTTCGATCGGAATGACAATTTTGTAAGTTAGGAATGACAATTTGGAAGAGATTGCTCAGCTCGGAATGACAATCTTGGATCGCTTGATTTAGAATAAATTTTTCATTTTACAATATCATGAAAATCCTTCTGATACAGCCACCTGTTGAGGATTTTTATCAGACCCCAATACGGCGACAACCAATCGGGCTTGCCTATATTGCCTCATCATTAAAGACTGCCGGACATGATGTAGAGATTCTTGATTGTCAGGCAGGAAGGAAAAGGAATACCCCCATTCCTTATGAATTATCTTATCTAAAAGATTTCTATCCATATAATGACCTTAGCCCTTTCAAACTCTACAGTGGATATTATCACTTTGGAATGGGATGGGAAGAGATAAGAAAAATGATTGAGGCCTCACAGGCGGATATTTTTGGTATATCCTCAAACTTTACACCATATCATCAGGAGGCTCTTAAGGTAGCTAAAATCATTAAACAGTGGAATAAGGGAAAGATAGTTATTATGGGAGGATCACATGTAAGCTCTGATCCTGAAGGGGTTTTAAAGAATCCATCTGTCGATTATGTAATCATGGGGGAGGGAGAGTTTCGACTGCCCCTTCTTATAGAAAGGATTGAAAATGGTAAAGTGAAAGAGATTGAAGGGATGGATGGAGTTGGATACCGGAATAGTGGAGATATAAGAATAAATCCACTCGAGAGCTTTATCAAGGATTTAAATTCAATTCCTTATCCATCAATAGACCTCCTCGATCTCGATAGATATAAAATAAATGGGAAGCGATCCACAATGATCATTACAAGCAGGGGTTGTCCACATGGATGTGAATACTGTTCAACCCATCTCACCATGGGTTCCTACTTCAGAGCACGTTCTCCTGAAAATATAATAAGAGAGATGATTGAATGTCATAGTCTTTATGATATAAAGGCTTTTGATATCGAGGATGACAATTTTACATTCGACAGAAAGAGGGCAAGGGAGATATTAAACCTCATCATCAAAACATTTGGTGAAAACAGAATTGAACTATTTGCGATGAATGGAGTATCTTTTGCCTCACTGGATAAAGAACTTATGAGTTTGATGAAAAGGGCAGGATTTCGCACATTAAATCTCTCCCTGGTAAGTGTTTATGAATCAACAAAACAAAGGCTTAAAAGACCAGGACCTTATGAAGATTTTGGCAATATCCTCGACGATGCAGAAGAGGAAGGTCTTAATGTGATTGCATATGCCATATTAGGCATACCAGGTCAAACAATTGAAGAGATGGTAGATACATTAATCTACCTGATGGGGAAAAGGGTTCTTCTCGGACCGAGTATCTATTACCCTGCTCCTGGAACACCTCTATTTGAGAGATGTAAAAGGGAGGCCATCCTTCCCCCTTTTCCAAGCCAGTGGCGCTCAACTGCATTTCCAATAGAGACATCAGATTTTACTCGCCTCGATCTTATTACAATTCTTCGTTTATCAAGGCTCATAAATTTTATTAAAGGGAGAATAGATAGTGGAGATATAGAGGAAGGAATTACTCTTAAAGGACTGATTCAGTTTCTTAAGGAGAAAGTAAGGATAGATACTAATTCGGGCATCCATACAAAAGATAGCCCGTGGATGAAACTTCTATTAATGGTTCTAAATGAGAAAGCCTTCTTCAGTCTCAGAAGAGATTCAAATAAGGGTTTCTCATTTATTAGAGAAAAGACATCAAAGAGAATACTCGACTACTTCATTTTGAATTCGTTGGAAAGAATTATTAGAGGAAGTAAATGAAACCAAATACGGCAAGGGACAAGCCCTTGCCCTACGTTTGTGATTCATTTAATTTCTCGTAGGGCAAGCCCTTGTGGCTTGCCGAACCCTCATCAATCTGGGCTTGACATCAGAGGTGTTAATCGATATATATAATTTGTTATAAAAATTCAATTTTTAAGGAGGTGCCATATGAATCTTTTATTGGTATTGATAAATATTATAACTGTAGTTTTTTTTGGCCTATCCGCAATGGCTCAGGAAGGTTTTGAAACCGATATCATCAATACCTCTTCCGGGGATTTAAAGATTACATTCATAGGCCATGGAACATTGATGTTCACATTCGGTGGGAAAGTAATTCACGTAGACCCCTGGACCAAACTGGCTGATTATACAAAACTCCCAAAGGCTGATATCATCCTTCTCACACATGAACATATCGATCATCTTGACCTGAATGCTATAAAGATTATTAGAACAGAGAAGACACAGGTGGTCTTAACCCAGCTCTGTGAAAAACAGGTGAAAGGTGGCCTGGTGATGAAAAACGGAGATGTAAAGACTATCGGAGGATTGAAGATAGAGGCTGTACCGGCATATAATATCGTCCATAAAAGAGAGAATGGACAACCATTCCATCCAAAAGGAAATGGCAATGGTTACATCATTACCTTTGGTGATAAAAGAGTCTACGTAGCAGGGGATACTGAAAACATTCCCGAGATGAAAGAACTCAAGGCAATAGATATCGCATTCTTACCCATGAACCTCCCATATACTATGACACCTGAAATGGTAGCTGACGCAGCACGAGCCTTTAAACCGAAGATACTCTATCCATATCACTATGGTGAGACAGATACTTCAAAAATCATAAATCTCCTGAAGGATACCAAGGAGATTGAGATAAGAATTCGAAAGATGAAATAACCTACGGCGAAAAATTATTGCTTAAATTGAACGATTTTTTTACCAAAAGCCTTTCCGCCTAAGGCGGATCAGTAATTGCGAGCACCCCGCACTTGATGTGGGGGACATGGAAATCTTATAGATTCCTCGCTCCGCTCGGAATGACAATCTGGTTGAGATTGCTTCCCTGCCTATCAAAGGTAGGGACTTTATCTGGCAATGACAATTCAGCCCAAGGCTGATCCACCCCAGGCGGATTAGAATCGCTCAATTTAGATATTATTGAACCAGAAATATTGGGAAAAGAGATTCTGAAAATGAAAGCAATGATACTTGATAATATCTCTCCTGTTGAGAGAGAACCTTTAAGATTTGTAGATTTACCTATACCTGAACCCAGTTCTAAAGAAATCTTAGTAAAGGTTTCTACCTGTGGGATTTGCCATACAGAACTCGATGAAATAGAAGGAAGGATTCAGCCCAATCTACCTATCATTCCTGGACACCAAATTGTTGGAACTGTAGAAGGATTAGGTCCGATGGCCAAAAAATTTAACCTTCAAGAGAGGGTTGGAATTGCCTGGATCAATTCATCCTGCGGAAGATGTCAATTCTGTGATGAAGGGAGAGAAAACCTCTGTCTGGAATTTAAGGCCACGGGATGTAATGCCAATGGGGGTTATGCCCAATATACAACCGTTAGAGAAGACTTTGCCTACCCTATTCCTGATCAATTCTCTGATACTCAAGCCGCACCCCTTCTCTGTGCAGGTGCAATAGGATACCGAAACTTAAGGTTATCAGGAATAAAAAGGGATCAGATTCTGGGACTCTTTGGTTTTGGAGCATCCGCCCACATCGTCATCCAGATGGCAAGATATTTAGGTTACAGGGTATATGTCTTTTCAAGAAGTGAAGCTCATAGAGAACTTGCAAAACTACTGGGGGCGCAATGGACAGGTCATCCAGATGATAATCCTCCTGAAAAACTTCACTCTGCAATAGATTTCACTCCAGTTGGGGAGACAGTTCCTCTGGCATTAAGTTTATTAGAAAAAGGCGGGAGACTGGTTTTGGCAGTCATAAGAAAAAGAAATCCAATCCCTCCCCTTGATTATACAAGGCTCCTATGGGATGAAAAGGAGATAAAGAGTGTTGCTAACGTTACAAGGAAGGATGTTGAGGAATTCCTCTCGTTAGCCTCAAGAATCCCCATCATCCCTGAAGTAACTGAATTTGAATTAAAGGATGCAAATAGGGCCCTAATCCTCTTGAAACAGGGCAAGATCCAGGGTGCAGGTGTATTAAGAATCTCTGATTGATTACCATAATGAAAGGAAATTAATGATATCAATCTATCTTGTTCGCCATGGGCAGACGGCCTGGAATAAGGAAGAGATCTTTCGTGGTAGAAGTGATATTCCACTTGATGGGATTGGTATAAGACAGGCGGAACTTCTGGGCGAATATCTCAGGGATATTGATATTTCTGCAATCTATTCAAGCCCACTATCCCGTGCAATCCAGACTGCTCAATTCATTTCTAAGTATCATCATCTCGATATTAAACCCCTTAACGGCCTCATAGATATGAGTTTTGGAAATTGGGAAGGACATTCTCATAGGGAGATTCAAAAGATTGATCCTGAAATCTATCGAAAATGGATTGAATCTCCACACATGGTTAAACTTCCTGGTGGAGAGGGTCTGGATGATGTTAGAGCAAGGTCGATGGCCACATTGAATGAAATTACCAATCTCCACTCAGAGGGAAACATTGTTCTTGTCTCTCACCGGGTTATAAACAAAGTTCTTATCTGTGGTGTCCTGGGTATAGATAACTCACACTTCTGGCAGATCAGACAGGACACTGCTTCAATCAATCTGATCCTTTATCGAAACGGAAGATATATCCTTACCCTAATGAATGAGACATGCCATCTTAAGAGAATGAAAGAAGAAATGCTTGATACAGATTTTTAATTGATTGAATGAATTTTAAAGGAATAAAATGATTGAGATTAGAATCCATGGAAGAGGGGGACAGGGGGCTGTTATCGCTTCGGCTGTCCTTGCAACTGCCCTCTTTTATGACGGAAGGTATGTTCAGGCATTTCCTGCCTTTGGTGTTGAGCGAAGGGGTGCACCTGTTACAGCCTTTACGAGATGGGATTATAAATTTATAAGGATTCGAACCAATGTATATCGACCTGATCATTTAATCGTTCTTGACTGGACATTAATACTCGAGGGTATAGATGTTACCGCAGGATTAAAAGAAGGAGGCTGGATTCTTATAAATAGCTCAAAAGAGATAGAGCTTAATAATTTTTTGAAATATAAAGTGGCTATTGTTGATGCAGGTGCAATCGCCATCTCCCATAGACTCGGAACACCAACATCTCCTGGTGTAAACACAGCAATCCTCGGGGCCTTTTCAAAGATTACAGGAATGGTAACAATAGGTTCTATAATCAGGGCCATCAGAGAAAATGTCCCCGAAAAAAAGGATGAAAATGTAGCCGCAGCACTTGAGGCATACTCAAGGGTTTATCGAGTAATATGATATAGCAAAATCCTCGTCCATTTTGACAACGAGATTGGATAAGAACTTAAAATAATTTATGGAAAAGGTAACTTTTATTAGACTTCAAGAAATACCTCCAATCTCAATCTCCTCTGGAACAATGCTCTGGAATAAGACAGGAACGTGGAGGTATCTCAGGCCCAGATATACCTCAAGAATACCTCCATGTAATGAGGCGTGCCCTGCTGGAAATGATATTGAGGGCTTTATGAAACTGGCGAAGGAGGGAAGATTCGAGGAGGCAGTGGAATTGATAAAAGAGGAGAATCCATTACCAGGTGTATGCGGTCGGGTCTGTTTTCACCCATGCGAGGTTTCATGCAATCGAAGGGAATTCGATGAACCACTCTCCATCCAGGCAGTAGAGCGTTATATCGGAGATCTTAAAATCGATAAGAAGAAAAGATTACCTATCAGGGATAAAAGAAAAGAGAGGGTTGCGGTAATTGGTTCGGGTCCTGCAGGGCTTAGCTGTGCCTATCACCTGACCATGATGGGCTATAAGGTTACAATATTTGAATCCCATTCCTCTCCAGGAGGAATCTTAAGGGTTGGAATCCCAGAATATAGACTTCCCAAAAATATACTCGATCGTGAAATTTCAGAGATTGAGTCTCTGGGTGTGGATATAAAATTGAATACCCGTTTAGGAATGGACATCTCCTTAGAGGATCTGAATAGATTTCATGCCATATTCATAGCAACAGGGGCACATAAGAGTAAAAAACTAAATATCGAAGGTGAAAATCTCAAAGGGGTTATATCAGGCCTCGAATTTTTAAAGAGGATTAACGATGGTGATAGAATCTCTTCAGGGGAAAGAGTCCTCGTAATTGGAGGAGGAAACGTTGCTATTGATGTCTCACGTTCTTCGTGGAGACTGGGGGCAAGAGAGATTCAGATGGTATGTTTGGAATCTCGTGAGGAGATGCCTGCCTTCCATGAAGAGATCGAAGAAGCAGAGGCAGAAGGCATAAAGATTATCACATCAGCCATGCCAATCCGGATCATTAAGGAAGAAGAAAATAGTAAGCGAATCGATTTCATTGGAGTAAAATTGGGTGAGCAAAAACCTGATGGTTCAATCAATCCAATTCCAATAACTGGGACTGAATTTTCCATAACGACAGATACTGTGATTACTGCAATTGGTGAATTCCCAGATCTCTCTTTTCTACCAGGAGAGATCTCCATTAATAAAGGGTTGATTCAAGTGGACGAAACAGGCCTTGTACATCCAAGGGGATATTTCGCAGGGGGAGATGTTGCAGATCCTTCCCGCTCTGTAGCAGGGGCCATAGGTTCTGGAAAGAAGGGAGCCCTGGCCATTCACGAATACCTCCAAGGAGGCTGGCTAAGGGATAAGTTTCAAATGATTCAGGTTGGAGATAAAGGGGCGATCTCAATAAAAAGATATCTCAATCCAAGAGAAGGGAAGCCAAATTCTTCTGTGATTTCTTTTAAGGAATTAAACACAGACTATTTTGAACATGAGGCCCGAATTTTGATTCCCAAACTCCCTACAGATGAGAGAAAGAAAACATTTAAGGAGATATACCAAACCATAGACAGTGAAATGGTGCATAAGGAGACAGGCAGATGCTTCCATTGCGGGGTATGTAATGGATGTGATAATTGCTGGATCTACTGTACTGATCTTGCTGTAAAGAAGAGGGAAGGCCTCTACGAGATTGATTACGATTATTGCAAAGGCTGTGGGATATGTTTTGAAGAATGCCCTCGCGGTGCAATCCTGCTCGAAGAGGAGGGAAGATGAAGAGGGTCATAGAGGGAAGCCATGCCATATCCTATGGGGTAATGCTATCGAGGGTTCAGGTGATTTCAGCATATCCGATCACTCCACAGACCCATATTGTTGAGAGGCTTTCTGAACTCTGCTCGGAAGGAGAACTCAAGGCAAAGTTCATTAAGGTAGAATCAGAACACTCTGCTATGGCAAGCTGTATAGGTGCCTCTGCAGTTGGTGCTCGGGCCTTTACTGCCACTTCGTCTCAGGGCATTGCCCTTATGCACGAACTCCTCCACTGGGCCTCAGGAGCAAGGCTTCCAATTGTAATGGTCAATGTGAACCGTGCACTGGGAGCCCCCTGGAATATCTGGTGTGATCAGATAGATAGCCTCAGTCAGAGGGACACGGGCTGGCTTCAATTCTATTGTGAATCATCTCAGGAGGCTATTGACACAATCATCCAGGCATTCAGGATATCAGAAACCCTTCTTCTCCCATCCATGGTTGTTCTCGATGCCTTTTATCTTTCACATACATTCGAACCGGTGGATATCCCTGACCAGGAGAGGGTGGATCAATTTCTCCCATCATATAAGCCAAGATATAAACTCGATCCAAAAGAGCCCAGATCATTTAGTGGCCTCACGTCCCCTGATGTCTTTACAGAGATGAGGTTTCAGATTCAAAAATCCATGGAAGATGCAAAAACTTTAATCCATCAGGTGGAGGAAGAATATTACAGGATTTTTGGCAGGAGATATGGCCTTGTAGAACCCTACAGGTGTGATGATGCAGAATTGGTTATTGTCACCTCCGGGACTCTAACGAGTACATGCAGAGAGGTTGTGGACCAGTATAGGGATGAAGGCAAGGCCATTGGTCTCTTAAAAGTGAGAACCTTTCGGCCCTTCCCTTCGGAGGAGATTCGAAAAAATCTAAGAGGGGTTTTAAAGGTTGCGGTGATTGACCGTAATATCTCATTTGGTATGGGAGGGATATTTGCAGAGGAATTAAAATCAGCCCTATCAAATGAGAGGTATAGACCTCTGGTATTTGGCTATGTTGCTGGATTGGGAGGAAGGGATATAACCCAGGAGACAATAAAAAAGATAATAGAAGAAACCATTGAAAAAGATTCCCCTGAGGAGGAAATCCTCTGGCCTGATCTCAAGGGATGATTAATAGGGAGATCAAAGTGGAGAAATGGAAATTTCCTGAGGAAGAATATATGACCTCAGGCCATATGGCATGCTCGGGTTGTGGTGCAACAATTGCAATGAGATATACACTTAAGGCATTGGGAGAAAATACGATTGTTGTTATCCCAGCCTCATGCTGGTCAATGATTTCAGGCATCTTCCCCTATCACTCTCTGAAGGTCCCTGTTTATCACGTTGCCTTCGAAACAGCAGCGTCCACAGCTACAGGTATAAAGGCAGGCCTTGAGATTCAGGGGAATATGACTACAACTGTCCTTGCATGGGCAGGTGATGGGGGAACCTTTGATATAGGCCTTCAGGCCCTATCAGGTGCTGCAGAAAGAAATGAGGATATCATTTATGTTTGTTATGATAACGAAGCTTATATGAATACAGGGATTCAGAGGAGTTCAGCCACGCCGATCTATTCCTGGACAACAACCACACCTCTCGATCGGACAAAGCAAGAGGCCAAAAAAAACATAATGGAGATTTTGGCTGCCCATGAGATTCCCTATGCGGCAACTTCTTCAATTGCCTATCCAGAGGATTTATTTAATAAGATAAGGAAGGCCCAGAGAATTAAGGGATTCAAATTCATCCACATTCTCTCCACATGTCCCACAGGCTGGAGGATTCCTCCCCAGTTATCAATAAAGGTCGCACGGCTTGCTGTCCTGACCCGCGTCTTTCCCCTCTACGAAATTGAAAATGGGGAGAAATATATTATAAATCTCAAGCCCCGGTTTCGTCCTGTTGAAGATTATCTAAAGCTTCAGGGACGTTTCAGTCACCTCAAAGAAAAAGAGATAAGGATGATTCAGGAAAATGTTGAACGATTCTGGGAAAAACTTCTCAGAAAGGAAAACTTAAATTAATCTTCAAAGGAAAGACTCATCCACATTTACCTGTAGCTCTTTTTATATTTTGTCGGTGGGTAGGAGGCCTCGATTATACTCTTCATCCCCCCTCTGACATTGAATTCACCTATAACCGTAGCCCTGAGCGGTTTCGATGCCTCTACAAAATCCCTAAGTATGCGGTTAACAGCATTTTCATAAAAGATGCCCAGGTTTCTATATGCCAGAATATACATCTTAAGGGATTTCAATTCCACACACCATTTCCCGGGTACATATCGAATTGTTATTGTCCCGAAATCAGGAAGCCCTGTTCTGGGGCATACTGAGGTATATTCAGGGATGGAAATCGTAATCTCATAATTTTTGAATTGATTTTCAAAACACTCAATCTTTGGAAGGGGAACATCTATCCCTGATCGAGCATGATCTTGAGTATAGTCCATTGCCTCACCCCTCTTGCCTATCTATAGGAAGCTTAATCCTGAAGGTTGAACCTCTGCCAACCTCGCTCTCAACCTCAATATCTCCATTATGACTCTGCACGATTCCATAGCTTATGGCCAATCCAAGCCCTGTTCCTTTCCCAGTCTCCTTTGTAGTAAAAAATGGTGTAAAGACCCGAGAAAGTTGCTCCCTGGACATTCCACATCCTGTATCAGTAAAAGAAATCAATGCCTTTCCATCTCTTAAATCCGTTTTAACAGTTAATGTGCCCATACTGCCAGCCATTGCATCTGCAGCATTGATAAGGATATTCATAAATACCTGCTGTATCTGATCCCCATCTAAGAAGAGCATTGGCATATCTTTTTTAAACTCTTTTACAATTTTAATATTCTGAAAACGGGCTTGATTCTCAAGAAGACCAATGGTCTGTTCGATCAATTTATTAATATCCCACTCCTTCTTGTCAGGCTTTCTCTGACGTGCAAAATCTAAGAGACCCCTTACAATATTTCTACACCTTGTCGTCTGCTCAACAATATTCTCCAGATCCCTTTTCCATGGATGTTTATCATCGACCTTCTTCAACATCAGGGAGCTAAAAGTAAGCACACCTGTAAGTGGATTGTTTATTTCGTGTGCAACCCCTGCGGCTAACTCTCCGAGGGCAGCCATCTTACCTGCACGAATCAATTGATCCTGAACCTTCTGAAGCTCCTGAGTCCTTTCCTGCACCTTTTGCTCCAGGGTATGAGTCCATTCTTCAATAGCATCACGAGATTTTTTAAGCTCTGTGATCATATTGTTAAATGACCCTGAAAGTTCTCCCAATTCATCGTGGGATTTTATCCCTACGATTTGATCCAGATCCCCACGGGCAGCCCTTTTTGTAGCGGCCAGAAGTTTATTAATTGGTTTATTTACAAAGCGGGTTAGGAGCAAACTTAAAACTAAGCTTAAAATTATAACGCTTATCAAACCCGAAATTATCATCCTGTTATATATCTGTGCTCTCTCCTTTTCAAAACTCTCAAGACTGATAGTGGTATCCAGGACTCCAAGAACATTCAAGGTCTTCGGATGACAGGAATAGCAGGAAGGTTCATTATAAATAGGATTAATTAAACCGAGAAGACTCTGGTTTCCCATATGATATATTCGGGTCTTACTATCAGAAGGAAGCAAAACCTTTGCTTCGTCCTCCTTATGGCATCCAAAACATGCCTCTGCTTTCTTATCCACCACTGTCCCTACTTTTGAACGGTCGGAAGAAACCGTTATCATCCCCTGTTTGTTAAAGATTCTTACCTCAACAATCCCTTTTCTCTGGGCAACATCATCTATGATTCGCTGGTACTCATCCCTCCGGTCCTTTATCATAGCGTTTCTGATGCTAAGGCGTATAGTCTCGCTGAGATTAAATGCCTCCTCCTCAGTCTTATTGAGAATCTGCTGGGATAGGGATCTAATATTTAGGTAGAGGAATATACCTTCAATCAAAACCACCGCAACAATTACTATAAGAAGAATCTTTGCTTTAAGACTTTGAAAGACCATAATCTCTTTTTCTTTTTAGAAGAAAATCAATTCCATCCCCTCAGCCTATAATATTCATTTATCATAAATTCCAGTTCCTTCTGATCCATTGCCTTTCCAGTTTCCTTTAGCATTTCATTATAGAATCTCCTCGGAAGCCTATCATCCCTTCTTGTCACCCCTTCCTGACGATTAAAGGATCGGGCTAAATTTATAATCCTTGAAGCCATAGCCTTTAGATCCCTCTTTTTCAGTGATAACCCACAGGCAAATTTTATAATCTCTTCAAGGTCATTCCAGGTGATTAGATCCCTGTAAAAACGACATAGGATCAGGGCATCAAAAATTGTCATCTTATCTTCATAATCCACAAAGAGTTTAGCCTTTCCTCTTATCTGATCAGGGTCGATCTGGCCTGAAAGCTCAGATTTATAAAAGGTCGCCCTTAGATGGCATGCCCCTCGATCTGAAGTGGCATAGGCAAGTCCCATCCCCTTTAAGACCCTCGGATCAAAACCTGCTGGCTCAAGCCCTTTTACATGAACAGCCTCTTTCTCCATTCCCCAGAATGAGGAGGCGTACTTAATTCCTTTTGACAATATTTCTCCTATCCCCTTCTGGTAGGCAATCATTTTCAAAATCTCCGAAATACCATCTACATCCCCGTAGTCGAGTTTCTCCCTAATCTTCCCTTTTTTCGATGCCTCAATAGCAAAGGCCACCAGGTTTCCTGCTGTAATGGTATCCATGCCGAGTCGGTCACAAAGATCGTTAAGGTATATTATCTCCTCAATCGATTTAACCATACACAGCCCCCCGAAGGCATAAATTGTTTCGTACTCTGGCCCCATAATTCGAAGACCCTTGTGTCGACCCTGTTTTACCTGTGAGATTTTCCCGCAGGCCATAAAGCAATGGGGGCATGCCGATGGAGTAACATCACAGTGTTCCATAAGGCTCTCTGCGCTTATTTCTTCCCATCCTTCTAATGTCCCTTTGGACCAATATTGAGTTGGAAAGGCACCTATGGTATTCATTATGGATACAAGCATTGGAGTTCCATATTTTCTATAAACCTTAACGATCTGATTATCCTTGACACGCTCTTTAAATTCTTTGGCAAGTCTCCTTAAAGAAGAAGGATCTGCAAGTCTTCTTCGGGTTCTGCCATGGAAGACAATCCCTTTGAGTTTCTTTGAGCCCATTACAGAACCAATTCCTGCCCTTCCGAGGGAACGCCAGTGTTCGCTTTCTATTACTGCAAACTTAACAAGGTTTTCACCAGCAGGCCCTATGACCATAGCCCCTGCCCCCTGAATATCAACCTTTTTAAGAATCTCATCTTCTGCCTCGTAAGTATCCTTTCCCCAGATATCAGGGGCAGAGTGAAAAATAACATCTCTATCACTTATTTCAATAAATATGGGATTACTGGATCTCCCTTCAATAATAATGGCGTCATAACCAGTCCTGCTGAGAGGGAGTGTGATCTTCCCTCCTGAATAAGATTCAGAATAGATTCCTGTCTGGGGTGACTTGGTAAATATGGCATAACGACTTGAACCATGAAATAAGGTGTCTGCAAGCGGCCCCAGGGTGAATATCAGACGATTATCAGGTGAAAGTGGATCAATATGAGGTGGATTCTCTTTTAGAAGAAGGTATGAACCCAAACCCTTTCCACCTAAATAGGATTGGAGGACGTGTTCGGGAATTTCTTCCACCATAGATTTTTTCTTTGAGAGATTTATACGAAGTAGTCTATTAAAAAATCCTTCCATCAGATAAATATTAAAAGAAAATTGTTGATTAAATCAAGGATTAACTTTTATTTTACCAGGATTCGCTTAAAGTAAGGGCCTTATGAAAACATTACATGAATCGAAACCTATATTATTTCCTTTTTCTTACAAAAAAATAGAAATAATTGAGATTAATGAAACCCAATATAGCTAAACACAGAAACATCGTAGAGTAACCTGTTGTCTGAATAACTATCCCCATGATTACTGATCCCAAAAATAGCCCAAGATCCGAGACGGCAGTAAATGTCCCCATAACTGGCCCTGCAGAGGTGCCATCGCGAGTTAGGGCATAGGCCACTAAAACAGGCATTAAAAAGGCCTGTCCCATCCCGAAAATCACAGCCACAAGGATAAACATTGGTAGTGTTTTTGAAAAAGAAAGTATTGACATTGAAACTATATAACAGATTAGGCAAGGCAGAATGACCTTCTCCCTATCATAAAGATCCATTATCCTCCCACCAAACACACGGCCAAGTATAAGCATCAGTGCAATGGTGGTAAAGAAAAGGCCTGGATTGGATACCCCATGATTGATTGCATAAAGAGGGAAAAAGGCTGTTAAGGCCCCCCAGATAAAAAGTGAAAAGGAATTGATGATGGATGGGGGAAGAGCTTCTCGGCTGAGAAAGAAAATCCTCCTAATTGAATGATCCTCTGAAGGAGAAGGCCTTTTCCCTTTTAATTGAAGAGAAATCACCATAGAACATACTGAAAGCCCAAAGCAGACCAGAAAAAGGGTGGCGAAACTGAAGTTATTTATAATGAACCCTATTGAAGGAGACAATGCACCAGAAATGGTCATGGATATAGAAAAGTAACCCAAACTCTGGCCTCTATGGGACTCTGAACTTATATTGGCAATTAATGTCAGTGAGGCAGTGTGAAAAAAGGCAAATGCAATACCTTGAAAGACTCTCACTATAAAAAATGGCCAAAATGGAGGTGTAAAAAGATAGGCGATGGATGTAAGGGCATAAAGAACAGAACCACCAATCATAAACCTTTTTTCCATTGTTTTTAAAAGGGCTTTACCAACAAGAGGTCTAAGTCCCAATGAAGAAATTGCAAAGATTCCTATAAGAAGACCAATTTCTATTTCTGTAGAACCCAATCTCTTGAGATAGATGGGAAGTGTTGGAATTAAGATATGAAAAACTGATGCAAAAGTAAAATGTGAAAAAAAGGTTAGAATGAAATCGCGTTGAAAAAGTTTTGGTTCCTCTCCATTATCCATAAATTTATCATACGAGATTAGATATGATGTCCCTAAAAAAGTATTTAAAACGATCTTATAAGACTGGGGAGGTGGGATGGAAAGGCATTCGAAGGGTTTGAAGCCCTACCTCCCCAGTCATTTCAAGAATTTTTCAGAGCCCTCGATATTTAAACCTAACATAGAACTCTTGGAGAAGATATTGGGAATACCACCGGGCTACCAATAGTGGTCTGATAAACCCCATCATGGTAGGCAAGGATAATAGTTATTTTATTATGAAATTATGTTTCCATCCCGATCTCTTTTAACTTCGCTACGATCTTCTCCTTATCCATGAACCCTATGTGTCTAAAAATCTCTTTCCCCTGTTTGTCGAAGAAGATCAGGGTAGGAATGAGTTGTATTTTAAATTCTCGAGCAAGATTTTGATATCTATAAACATCGATGACTAACACCTTTACCTTCCCCACATATTCTTTATCGATCTCTTTTAAAAGAGGCCTCATCTGACGGCAGGGCAAGCAATTATTTGCACCAAAGTCGACTAAAAATGGTTTCCCGCTTTTAAGGGCATTTTTAAAATCTTCCTCTGTATTTGATTCCGGGGGTTTGGATGAAATCTTTTGCAGACGAATCTGATCTATCTGAACTTTGGCAGCTGTTCTTAGACCAAGGATGAATTTTCTTGTCTCCTCTTTCAGTTTCTCCTGTCTTAAAATCTCCTCAATCTCGGATGAGACCTGATCTAAAGATTTCCCACCCATCTGCTCCTTAAAAAAGGAATAAAATTCTTTTATCTCTTCCTTTGTCACAGTCGGTGGGGTTGAAAATCTCTTTTTCATCAAGTTTGAGATGAGGTCTTCTTCAGGAGAAGCCTTTGTAATATCTTTATATGTTTTCGGTTTCTCCGGAACCTCTTTCTTTGCCTCCTGCAAAAGCAGTTTTTTAATTATCATCCCTTCAAGAAATTGGAGGGGATCCTCTCTGTACATTTCTCGTAAAGGGCTTTCCAATTTAGCGAGCTCACGGTTGAATTCTTCAACTGTAATCCTTTCGTCATTCACATGTGCAAGAACCTGCCTGCTTGGACTTTCAATATAAAAGGAGTAAAAGAGATAGGCGCCTCCTATTATGAGAACTAATATTACTATAATGATTATAAGCTTTCTTTTCATTTCCCCTCCTTATACTTAATCAAAATTAAATTCAACTTTTAAGATTTGAATTCCTATTTTAACTTTCGATTTGTTTTTTTGCCCATCGGACAATTTCCTCTGCCAAATTTAATGCCTCTTCATATTCATCGTAATTCACAGGAGAAGCAATCCCTGGATATCTGGTGAAAACTGCAAATCGTGTTAATTTTTCTCCTTGCTCTTGGGTCTTCTGGAGGATACCTTTCAGGCACGATAAACCTCTTTTCCATCACGAAGAGCAGGGGCAATAACGAGGTAGTGGTTATTCCGATATCTCTCAACCTGCTCAGGAGTTACTAAAATAACATCCACAGCTATACCTATTCCATGGAGGTTCATATAAATATCGCCTGTAAGACGACCCTGATGAAATTCTCCCTTTTTTATAACTAATAAATCCACATCACTATGAGGACCCATTGTCCCTTTTGCCGCAGATCCAAAGAGAATAATTTTCTCAGGTTGAGCAACTTGAATAATCCTCCGTATAATTTCCTCAAGTTTTTCCTTTTTTAATTCCCTCTTTTTAAGCATCTGTTTTATTTCCTTTATAATTATATAAAATATTTTTATCAGAAATAAAAATTGGAGTCAAATCATCTGAAGGAATATTTTTTATCTTAATTTTATTCTCTTCAAGATTTATCTCTTATGAAGTCTCTATAAAAAATCCATTAGCTAAAATTTAAATGTGGACAGTTTAAGTTTTAAAATTGCACTACTTCTTATCTCATCTCCCCCTGGGGAGAAGACAAAGGAGAGGAGGATATATTAGGAGTCCACTTTTAATTTTTAAATGAAAGTCTACAAGAGATCTCTTAAAAAGTATCAAAAACTATTCTTATAGACTGGGGAGGTGGGGTGGAAAAGCCTTCGAGCGGATACCTCTAATAGTTTAGCAATAATGATTAATACCCTGAAAATGCTTGATTTTCTTTTAAGCGATTGTAAGCAATTTAACTTCTTAGTGTCCGCATTCGAAGGGTTTGGAACCCTACCTCCCCAGTCATTTTAGGACTTTTTCAGGAGTCTCTACAAAAATTCTTGACAATTGAATTGAAATAAGATAGTTTTTTTCTGATTATAAAACCATTTTTCAATTTATTGGAAAGGTTGAAATCTTATGAAGAATTCGATCCGAATCGGTATTGTTGGTGTTGGGAATTGTGCAAGTGCTCTTATCCAGGGGATTGAATTCTACAGAGACCTAAGTCAGAAGAATCCAAAATTTGAACCTCTCGGTCTGATGCACCTTGATATAGGAGGTTACAAACCCTGGGATATAGAGGTTGGAGCCGCCTTCGATATCGATAAAAGAAAGGTTGGTAGACCACTGAGGGAGGCTATCTTTGCTAAACCCAATTGTACCACCACATTTTTTAGGAATTTCAATAATTCAGGGGTGATAGTTTCTATGGGTGAAGTACTCGATGGGGTCTCCGAACATATGAGGGATTTTCCTGAGGATAGGACCTTCATTGTCGCAAAAGAAAAACCTTGCAATGTAGAGAAAGTCCTCAGGGAATCGGGTGTTGAAATCCTCCTGAACTATCTTCCTGTTGGCTCTGATCTTGCAACTCAATTCTATGCAGAGGCATGTCTTGCAACTGGAGTAAGTTTAATAAATTGTATGCCAAGTTTCATTGTCTCTGATCCAAATTGGGCAAAGAGATTTGAAGAAAAAGGAATTCCTGCTATTGGAGATGATGTAAAGTCGCAGATGGGTGCAACCATTATTCATAGAACCCTTGTAAAACTGTTTGAAGATCGTGGAGTCAAACTTGATCGCACCTATCAAATCAACACAGGTGGAAATACAGATTTTCTGAATATGCTAAATCGAAACCGTCTGAAGAATAAACGGATTTCCAAAACTGAGGCCATTCAGTCCCAGCTTGAAATCCCTCTGGAACCTGAAAACATACATATCGGTCCATCGGATTATGTCCCCTGGCAAAAAGACAATAAGGTCTGTTTCTTACGTATGGAAGGTCGTGGTTTTGGAGAAGTCCCGCTAAATCTCGAATTGAGGCTATCGGTAGAAGACTCTCCAAATAGTGGTGGAATTACGATCGATTCAATCCGATGTTGTAAGATTGCCCGCGAAAGAGGAATAGGAGGCCCCCTTATCTCTATCTCGGCCTATGCGATGAAACATCCATTTATCCAGTTTCCTGATAACGAAGCTAAATTGATGGTGGAGGAATTCATCGCAGGCAAGAGAGAACGATAATAAATCATTTTTATTGCCGCTTAGGGATATTGACAAGGTACCAAATAAATACCTATTCCATTGGGGTCCTCTCTTCCCTGAACATTTCTTTAAATCTTTCTATTTTTGAATATGCCTCGGCTATCTCCTTAGAAAATTCTTGAGGGGTTAATGGATCAATGATTACATAATTTTTCTTAGCCCATTTGACATAGGCAGGCTCTTTAATCGCTTTTTTAAAGGCTTCTTCCAAAATTTTTATAATATGAGGTGGCGTATCGGGTGGAGCTTCAATAACATGTCTAATCGTAATAAAATCTACATCATATCCCAATTCTTTCATGGTGGGAATATCCGGAAAATAAGGGCTACGACTTCCAGACCTATCAGGAATCATAGCAAGCACCCTTATTCTCCCTGCCTTAATCCATGACGGAAGGGCCGAAGCAACACAGATCGTAAAATCAACCTCTCTGCGCACCAGGGCCGAAATACTTGGAGCAGAACCTTCATAAGGAATCCAGTTTACATTGATCTTTAGCCCATCAGCTAATAGAAGCCCAACAAGATGAATAATCCCACCTCTTATTGGGATTGATCCTGTAAGAGTCCTTGTCTGAGCCTCCTTCAAAAACTCATCAAAGGTATTATAGGTTTCAGAAGAAACAACCAGGAATTGATTCCCGGAAGACCAGGCATAGATCGGAGTGAAATCTTTAGTTTTAAATTTGCTCTCGCCCATATTCTCGATAATGATGCTCCTTGGAAAGGTGTAGCTAATCAAAGTATATCCATCAGGCTCAGTCAGCTGGAACTTTTCGAAAGGGGTCTTTCCCCGGAAGCCTACTATGTTTTCGACTATGACATCCACCCCAAGATATTTCTGGAGATGAAAAACAATCTCACGTATATCAGCATCTTCACCTCCAGGTCCTGTAATAATTTTAATTGTTTTTTTTGGAAATGCAGGTTTAATAGATTCCCACCCTTCACGAAGATCTGGTGGTGAGATATCTGCAATCTTTTGCGATAATTTAGGTCCAATGATCAACTTAGTAAGTGAAATTACAGCACGGGCTGCGTCATCAGCCTGTTTTAAATCCTTCAGATTAGCCATCTTCATCACTTGCTCAAGGAATTCCTTTCTTGTCATCATATTAACACCCCCATTATATAAAAACTCCAATTATGAATTGATTTAAAAATGGAAAGCTCGGCTCGATGATATTTTTACCTAAATTGAGCGATTTTTTACTAAAAGCCTTTCCGCCAAAGGCGGATCAGTCATTGCGAGCACCCCAAGGGTGTTTGGCAATCCGACGAAGTCGTTGCGAGCAGAAGGCGTTGCAATCTTATAGATTCCTCGCTCCGCTCGGAATGACAATTTGGAATCGCTCAATTTAGGGATAACTTTCATCCTCACTTTTTCTTTCTCTTTTTAAACAGTTCTTCAATCGATCTCAATCCCTCTATAAGGCCCTCTGCCCCTTTGCCAGAACCTTCAAGGAGCCTTTCCCCGAAAACCTTTATTGGAATTCCAAGGCTTTCAGCAAGAGAAATTCCTATCCGGCTCAAGAGATTTTCTCGAAGTTTAAACCTTGGATCTCCTATATCACCCACTACATGGAACTGGAATTTGATTCGATTTCCTCTATCTCTGAGAAGAGAAACAAGGGTCCTCGCAGGAATATAGAAGATTGTCCCATCTTCTTTAATTTTAAAATCCACGAGCTCCATCTGGCCTGGGGCATCAATCCTCTTCTCTTTCACCGAAATCTTTACATCCATATTCATATACCCTGATTCTATCTCTGCTGAAACCTTTTTTCTATAATAGGGTTTAAAAGTCTTTAAATCCATCCCCAAAATTTTTAAAGATGTCGAAACATCCATGGTTTTAAGATCTATCCAGCCATTTGCATAGATCTCTCCTTCTCTTTTCTCCCCTTTTATTTTACCTTGCAATTCAATAGGTGAAGGGCCTGAGACAGTGGGGAATCTTACTTGCCTTACATTTAGATCAAGTTTTCTCAACCTGATCTCTGCAGGATTCCCTTCTACCCCTCTATCCTCAAAATCTAATGCCCCCTCCTCCATCCTGAATCGTTCAATCTTAATTCTTACAGGTATTTTACCTTTTCTCTCCTTTTCTGATTTTTCACCTTCCTGTTCTTCTCTCTTTGTTAATACCCAGGGACCAGTAATATTTCCTTCTTCAGATCTGTAGAAATGGAGAGAAGCCCCCCTTACAATCCAATCCCGTATGATCACCTCCTTTTTTAAAAGCGAGAATAAATCGGGATAGATTCTCATATCATTTATCTCCAAAAGTTTCTTCCCTGAAGAGGGATCTACATATCTAAGACTTTTAAATGAGAGAGAGGTTGGTTTTACACTGATCTCAGAAACTTTTAGTCCCGATCCTGCTACAATTTGAAGTCTCTCGCGTATAAATCTTACTGCATAAAATGAAAGTATTAAATATGCTCCAATAATTAAAACTACAATGACCATCCCAGTAATTAGCCACTTCTTCATTTTATAAACCTCCGACCAACTTGATCAGGGCCTCAAAATCAGTGAAGACTCCTTTTCCTTATAGGCATCTTCCATAGCATAACGGATGGATTTTATGACCAATTTAAGGAGGAAGGGATTGGGTTGAAATATATTTACAGGCCTCCTCAAATCCAGGGCTTGGGCAAATGAAATCCTTGCTTGCTCATCTCTTCCTAATCTCAATAGAATATATGCCATCTCTTCGAGCCTCTGTTGATAGAGTAATCTTCTCTCATCGGTAAAAATTTCATACAATGCCTTTCGATATATATCCTGAAATCGGGCCTCCTTCTGAATCTTGGTCAAAACAATTCTTGATGACTCAGCCTCCCAAATCATATCCCCATAAGGCCTTATCTCTTTTTCATCTATCAGCCATCCATTAAAAAGATCCAACTCGAGGAGTTCTCCTCCTCGCCTTAAAAGGTAACCATCTCCCTCTATCTCTTCCTCTCTCAGATAGGAATAGATTAATGTTTTTTCATAATCTTTCCTCACCTTCTCGATCACACTCTTAAAAAGAAGATAATCCTGTGGAATCTCTTTCCCCTTTTCAAGATTTAACCCATATGCCTTAAAAAATAGATGCCCCACATAGGAAGGCTCAATCTCAATTAGAATCAATTTATCCTTTAGCTTTATGTCCTCAAAAAAGGTTCTGAATTGCTTTCGAGTAAACTCCAAACCAACAAAACTTATCAACCCTTCAGTATCGCTTGAAACTCCATACATCAAATTTACTCCTCGGTTACCCATAGGCTCTACAAGCATTAAAATGCGGCGACCCAGAGTATCGATATTCCCTGCAAATCCCTTTGGTGACTCCCGGGGTAAAGGCCGAAAAACAGGAGTTTCATTCTTAGAAGAAATATCCTCTGTGATTACCCCTTTACTCTTTAGTCGATAGAGTGATCTCTTTATTGTCTTTTTAATTTCCTTCTCAACCGGAAGCCCCAATAGGGCATTAAGAATCTTGGCAATCTTCGGATGCTGGATTGTGGTAATTGATTCCACTGTATTTTTACTCAATTTTTGTCCATCTCCAAATTTTTGAAGAACCCATTTAAGAATCTCTTCTTCGGGCCTATCTTCCTCTATATCCTTCTTTATCCTCTGAACAATCTCAATATCATCCATCTTATACCCCTCAATCATCAAATCTCTTCCCATTACACCAATCCCTTGCGTTCTGGAACATCTGAATCCAGGGGGATGCCTTTAATCGGTGTTTAAAATCCTCGGGCATCCATGGCCATTGCCATTTGAGAAATGACCGCTCGGGATGTGGCATCATAGCGAGATGTCGTCCATCTGGAGAGCAGAGTCCTGTTATGCCAAAAGGAGAACCATTTGGATTATATGGATAACTATGTGGAATTCTACCATCTCCCCTTCCCTCATCATCTACAAATATAAGCGGCACAAGTTTTTTCTCCATCACCTCATCAAGGAGTGTCTGATCGGGGAAGAAGAGCCTCCCCTCACCATGAGCCACCCAGATACCAAGAACTGAACCTTCCATGCCTTTAAACATGATTGCCGGGCTCTCGAGTATCTTTACTGTCACCCAACGAGATTCAAAACGTCGTGATAGATTCTGGATGAAGCGTGGCTGCCTAAAGTCAGGAATTCCAGACCATGGAACCCATCCTAAGAGTGCAAATAGCTGACACCCATTGCAAACACCGAGACTGAATGTGTCAGGACGGTTATAAAAATCATCAAACATCTTTCTCAGTCTTTCATTGAATCGAATCACTGAGGCCCACCCCTTAGCACTTTCAGGAACATCTGCGTAAGAGAATCCTCCAACCGAAACAAGCCCGCTGAAACCATCCAATGTCACTCGCCCTTTTATCAGATCTGTCATAGTGATGTCCCATGGTCTGAAGCCTGCCTGGTAGAATGCAGATGTCATTTCTCTATCACCATTGCTTCCCTCTTCCCTGAGAATAGCTACCTCTGGTTTGTTTCTGATTTCAAGAATGTGAGATGGAGTCGGTTGGGGGTCAAATGTAAGGTTATAGGTCGGACCTTTACGGTCAAAGATGTTCCTCTTCTCTTCATCTGCGCAACTGGGATTCATCTGGAGACGTTCGATCTGATATGATGTCTCCTCCCATAACTGGCGTAAAATTCGCATATCCGATTCGAGAACCCTGTATCCATTATAGGTGATACTAATCTTCTTCTCCTTTATTGTTTCTCCAATAAGGGTCGAGTTGAGATTGAAAGAATCAAGAATCTCCAATACCTTCCTGGTATCCTCTTTATGACAATCAATTACAGCCCCCAGTTCCTCCGAAAAGAACCTCTCAAGAGGACTCCACGGACCTTCCATTTCAATCTTCAAACCACAATTTCCTGAAAATGCCATCTCGAGGATGGTTGTGATAAGTCCACCATCACTTATGTCATGTCCTGAAAGAATTAAATCTTTTGATATCAACTCCTGGATTGCAAGAAATGCCCTTTTGAGCATATCAGGGTCATCGAGGTCAGGGGGATTGTCTCCGATCTGACCGTAAACCTGGGCTAAAATCGATCCTCCAAGCCGCGTCTTGCCTTGGGCTATATCAATGAATATTAATTCTGTCTCTCCTGGTTTCTTTAAATCAGGAGTAACAACTTTTGTAATATCTGGCATTGTAACGTAAGCTGAAATTACAAGTTCACGAGGGGATTTAACAATCTCCTCTCCAACCCTGGTTGCCATGGAAAGACTATCCTTTCCTCCATCCACTGCAATACCCAACCGGATCATAATATCCCTCATCGAGGTGACTGCATCATAAAGGGCTGCGCCTTCACCCGAAAGCTTTGGTGCCCACATCCAATTTGCTGAACACTTGATATCCTCCAATCCACTTACCTTCGCCCAGACAATATTGGTCAATGCCTCTCCAACTGCCATTCGTGCCCCTGCCTCTGGACTTATGAGCATTTTTATTGGTTGTTCTCCAATTGAGGTGGCGGCTCCAGTTAAACCGAAGTGGCTCTGGGCAATTACTGCCACATCAGCAATCGTTAATTGTAGTGGGCCGCAGCATTGCTGGCGGGCAATCAATCCCGTAACGCTTCGATCAACCTTATTTGTAAGGAATCTCTTTGAACAGACAGCAAGGTTTCGTAGAACACGAGAAAGGGGCTCTTCGATATTGGGGAAATCCGGCAATTTAATGGGCTCAAGTAAAGGTCTTTTTCTTTCATCCCTGAATGTCTTCTGGGGCATATTGCCCAAAACCTTTGAAAGATTTAGATTTACAGGGATCGAATCATCCTTTTCATCGTGCACAATGAATCTCCCGTCTCCTGTAACCTCTCCGAGGACCTCACAATTAACCTTTTCCCTCTCGCATATGGATTTGAATTCTTCGATCCTATCAAAGGGAATTAAGAACCCGTT
Source organism: Deltaproteobacteria bacterium (assembly GCA_037440525.1). Lineage (GTDB taxonomy): Bacteria > Desulfobacterota > BSN033 > BSN033 > UBA1163 > JBBITW01. Next base: position 2,528 of record JBBITW010000009.1, on the reverse strand, counting down.
TCGCTCCTGGTATTCTGCAATCCATATTTTAAGAACAGAGAGTGTTGTATCACCGAGTTTGATACGCCTCAGTTCTATTCTGCCCCCGGCCTTTTCAACGAGTTCCTTCAGCACGTTGGCAGGGCCACCTGCACCCTGGTCATGTACACTTGCAATAGGATTCCTATCACCCATTTCGATACAGGCCCGAATAACACGATTCAGCTTCTGCTCCATCTCTGCATCGCCACGCTGGACAGCATTAAAATCAAGCTCCTCTATATTCTCCCCCTGGAGTTTACTTGATGCTGACCCTCCACTTACACCAATTCCATAAGCAGGGCCTCCCACCTGAACAATCAACATCCCTTTCTGGGGTTCCTCTTTCTCTATATGGCGGGCATCGATCTGCCCTATCCCACCTGTGAACATTATCGGTTTAATCCACGCCCATCGTTCACCACCGGGAAGCCTTTGATCAAATGAACGTGTAAAACCTAATATTACAGGTTCTCCAAACTTATTGCCGTAATCGCTTGCCCCATCACTTGCCCTTATTTCAATTGTAAGGGGGGAAGCCAGGTTCGATGGATAAAAAGATTTCTTATCCTCCCAGGGCAGATCATAATTAGGGATAAGAAGGTTGGCAACACAGTACCCTGTTGTTCCAGCCACCACAAGGCCCCCTCTTCCCGTGGCGTGTACATCCATGAGCCTTCCACCTGTGCCTGTTTCAGCACCCGGGAATGGAGCAACCCCTGTTGGAAAATTGTGGGTTTCCGCAGTAAAGATTATATGGTAATGAACCCTTTCTTTCTCAAAAGGTGAAGGCCTGCCAGGTTGTTGTGGAATAATTGTCCAGCATTCATATCCTCTTATCCCGCTTGAATTGTCCTTAAAGGCGATAACGCTATTGGATGGATTAGCCTTAAGCGTTGATTTGACGATATCGAGAAGTGTCTCAGGCATAACCACACCATCTATGATCTGTCTACCTTTGAAATACCCGTGGCGTGAGTGTTCGCTGTTTGCATTATCGAGGTCCCTTATCTCAACTATTGTAGGATTTCTTTTCTCCTCCTTAACGAAATAATCATAATAGAGCCTTCTATCCCACTCATCCATTGCAAGACCAGGAATCTCTTCAAAGGCCTTCAACCCCTTCTCCCGAAGTGGAACTTCATAAACAGGCTCAGGAACGATCCCAGATTCAAAACTTTCCAGTGGTCGGTCATACACACACTCTGTCATTCGATCATGATTTTCTCGAATAAAACTCTCCTTATCCAGCTTGGGGGATAGGTAGTATCGGCGAGAGCGCTCTATACGGTTAACCTTGTTAAGCCCGCATGTATGACAGATTGAAACAAGATTTGTTGAATAGGCCGTCGCAAAATTCAAACGTGGTCCCAGTTCTACCACCTCATGTCCCTCAGGTGACATTGGCTCGGTTGATATTTTTTCCACTAAAAAACCTTCTGTTAGTATCTGCTTTAGAATTGAAAGCTCATCTAAATTCAATGGATCAGATGTCTCCACATTGAAACAGTATTCCAGACTTTCATCCTTTGGTAAGAAAAAGTGATACATAATTACCTGGTCTATCTATTATCTAAATTGAGCGATTCTTTTAAAAGAAATCTTTAGCCTGCGTCAAAAAGACACCCATTGAGTGAGGATCAAGCCGAACCCTCGCACCCTAAAGGGTGCGGCTACATTATAAAAAATTGCTCAATTTAGGTATTAATTAATAGAAAAGCCTTTTAGGCTCAATACCTCTGTAAAATACCTTTCCGTCTTTTAAATAAATATATCCATGAACCACTAAATTCAAGATATAACTCTGCCATGAACGTTCCTTTTCATTAACCCTTTTTGCAAGTGAATCGGCATCATCATCAGGTCTTATCAAAACGGGCATCTGGAATATGATTGGACCATGATCATAAGCTGTTTCATCAACGAAATGCATAGTCACTGCACTCTGTTTGATCTCTCCCTTACGATAAGCCGAAATTACAGCCTCATGGACATGATGGCCATACATCCCTTGCCCTCCAAAACGGGGCAGAGGTCCGGGGTGAATATTTACTGTCTTCGAAGGGTCAAGCCCACGAACAAACTTTAACCACCCTGAGCACATCACATAGTCAGCTCTATACTTTTCAACAAAGAAACGGTATCCTTCTGCTTTAAATGGGCCTGGCCAGTATTCGAAAGGGATTTGAAGGGCATCTGCCCTCTTACGAACCCCTCCACTTGGATGGTTTGAGACGACTCCAACGATCATTGCATCAAGGACCGGTGGCTCTGTTCTTGAAAATTCAACCAATTCCTGAAACCCACTGCCGCCACCTTCCTTATCTCCACTCGCAAAAACTAAAATCCTCTTCTTTTCTTTTGCCTGCCCCATATTTATCTCACCATATTCTATCCTTTTATATGGAGAATAAATTATTTACAAAAAAAGTCAATAATGAAACTACATTGGTTACATAATAAATTATAATTCATTCTCAAATAATAAGTCATACTATTTAGCCAAATAA
>JBBITW010000008.1:13727-38268 GCA_037440525.1 Deltaproteobacteria bacterium | reverse complement strand
TCCGATTTCGGGGCGACTCGGGATTCTTCAACAAAAAAGTGATCGAGTTTCTCGACCATGAAGGCTGCGGCTATGTGATTGTGACCAAGCTCTACCCCACGATCAAATCCCGGGCATTGGGACGGCACTTCCAGAAACTGAAAAATGGTTGGGAGACCGCAGAATTTCGATACCAACCACATGGCTGGAAAGCACCACACCGTTTTATTGTCGTTCGACGCCCAATCCCAGAAGACCCAGTGGAGGCTAAACAACTCACTCTCTTCAAATACAAGAAATATGTTTACCATGTCTTGGTCACAAATTTGAAGACTCATCCCTGGAGAGTTTGGAGATTTTACGCCCAGAGGGCTACCATCGAAAAGGATGTTCGCGAGCTCCTCTACGATTATCCTCTGGGCAAGATTCCAACCGAAGATTGGGTAGCCAATGTGGCTTTCTTTCATATGATGCTTCTGGCATACAATATTGTCCATTGGTTCAAAAGGCTATGTCTCCCCAAAAAGTATCTCTATGCTACACTGGATACGATCCGCAACGATTTCCTTGTCTTACCAGCAAGGTTAACCAAGAGGGGAAGCAAGAATCTTTTGTCCCTTCCCCAGGATTATCATTACCGAGAGCAATTCGAAAAGGCTCTCAAAAAGATCGACAGGCTCAAGATCCCAAAAAATTTATGAATTTGCAACTGACCAACTTTCACAGATGCAGTATTTTCAAGGATTTTAAAATAAAAATTGCCCTCTTCACGCATTTTTGAGGATTATACTATTGATTGATACCCTGAAAATGCTTGATTTTCTTTGAGGCTACTGTAAGCAATTTAACTTATCAATGTCCGCATTCAAAGGGTTTGGAATCCTACCTCTCCAGTCATTCAAGAATTTTTTCAGAAATCTACATAATCTCTTTTGACAAAAGCAATACTTTCATACATGTGAGAAACTAAGCGGAGAAGCAATTTCTTCTTTAAAAATGAGATTGCCACGCTTCGCTTGCAATGATTACCTGGGTGGGACTGACATGTTCCCCGTATAAAGTACAGAATCGTTTACAATGGCAGAAAGAAGGAATTCATTAAACATGGAATTTTTTCAGAGGCCTCTGTATAGCCTTTTTTTGAAGAGTGGTTCTCTTAAAGAACCTTAGGTATGATGTTGCCTCCTGATGGGAAGATGGCTACATCTGCTTGAGGAATTATTTTTGAAACCCTTTCTATAGCATCCTGGAGATTATTGGAATATGTGAACTTCATCATATTCACCTGTTCCTCAGAAAGTCCTTCGGTAACATGAAGGATATTAAATTTTTCAGCCAATTCTTTAAAATTAACAATCTGCATGATATAAGAGATTCCAAATGATTTAAGGTGTTCAGGAATCCCTTTCTCGATTAACAGGCGGTGAGAATCTTCAGGGCTTTCAGGGCTTCCCATTTCTCTAATCAAAGGCATAATTGGGCCAGCCTCCTTCTGAGGGGCTACCCATATGATAGCACCACCCGATCGCGTACAGAAACTTGCCATAGTCAGAGCTTTTGTTGCCTGGACCCCCAATTCTAATGGAAAAGAAGAGGTGATTGTAATGTCGGCAAACTTCTTCAAGGGGATGGAATAAAGTGATGCTGAATAGCGGGATGCTTCTTTATGTTCTTCCACAGGATCTCCTGCAAAGACACCTATTACCTCTTTCCTTTCATTTATTATGAAATCGAGTTTAAACGAGAGCCTTGAAAGACGTCCTGCTTCGACAATATCCTCATAAAAGTGATTTCCGTCGAGTAGATCAACTCTGGTATTTCGGTGCCGCATCCATGTGAAATGATGATCAGCCACAGAGCGATAAGAACATACACCTGGCATGATGATTTTCGATCCTCCTCCATATCCCGCAGCAGGGTGCGGCATACACTCTCCAATTCCTAAAATAAAATCGGATAATGCAACAAAACGATTGACTTCAACCAGCGTCCCTCTATGGGTCCTTCCAATGATGATGTTATCCGAGGCGTGTGGATTATGAGAATAAATTCTCCCCTCCAGACGTGAAAATGCTTTCTCTCCAACCTTCTTCTTCAAATCCTCTAAGGTTGGAATTGGATGTGTCCCTATTGCGCATACCCCGATGATTCGTTTGTCAGGTATTCCAGCTCGATTGAGTCTATCAAGGATCTCAGGCATTGCAAGATGAACAGGTGTTGGTCTGTGAAGGTCGTCAAATACGATAGTAACCTCCATCCCGGGCTTTACCATTTCCTCAAGCCTTGGTGATCCAATAGGATTATCCAGGGCATGCTGAATTTCTTTAATAGGATCATCTATCCCAGGGATAGGAGGCTTATCTGCTGAGGAAATTAAGTGCCATTTTTTAGGAAGGGTAAAGTAGATTTTTTTATCCTCATAATTCACATAATGGGTCATTAGAGTAATCTCCTGATGATACTAAATTTAGGTTTTATTTATATTAACATTTCATCTATTGAAAAACAATCTTGGTTAGGCAGTGTAAGGATTAAACAATTCTTAATCCCCTCCCTGTGGCAAGTGAGAGCTAAGCGACGAAGTAATCCTGATCGTATTGTCCTTCCGAGCGAAGCGAGGAATCTATGAGATTGCCATGCCCTTCGGGTTCTCAAAGACTGGCTGGGAAAAGGGCTTACATTTCTAAATCGGGATTTGGGTCATTTAGAGGTCTCTGGAAAAGCATTTAGAACGAGTATTATAAACTGGGGAGGTGGGGTGAAAAAGCCTTCGAGCGGATACCGAACCTCCCCAGTCATTTCAGGATTTTTTTCAGAGGTCTCATTTATAACTTGCCCACCTTCACCTTTCTGAAAGTTAATAATATTGTTTAATAAAAATCTATTTATGTAGGTATTTTATTTTTTATTGTTGACAAAGATTATAAAGTTTGATAAAGATTTAATTAAATTTCTCCTAATTTTCCTTAAATGAAGAGGAAAGTCATTTTCAAGGATATATTTAAAAGACTTTTAATATCCATTGTTTCTCCTTTGATCATTCTGATTATATGGGAAATAGGGTCAGGATCGGGATTGCTAAGATCTGATTATTTCCCATCACCTTTTTCACTGGCATTAAACTTTAAGGTGCTCATTGAGGAAGGGGAGCTTATGATTCACATAGGAGCAACCTTTTATAGATTGAGCCTCTCATTCCTCCTTGCTTCCCTCCCTGGAATCATCTTAGGGCTTTTGATGGGACTTTCTATTACAGTTCGGCTCGCCTTAGAACCGTTTGTCAATAGCCTCTATGCAATCCCGAAAATAGCCCTTCTTCCTTTGATGATGATGGCATTGGGTATAGGTGAGGGATCTCTCATTGTCACTTCTGCAATAACAGCATTTTTCCAGATTAGCATCACAACTATGGCAGGTGTAATGAGTATAGATAAGGTGCTTTTAGAGGCAGCCAGAAACTATGGAGCAACAGGATGGCGACTCTTTTTAAAAGTGATTCTTCCAGGAACGCTTCCATTTATATTTACAGGTTTGAGGTTGGGATTAGGCCTCTCTTTGATCCTTGTTATTGCTGTAGAACTTGCCGCAGCAAAGGTAGGCTTGGGTGCCTTGATCTGGATATCCTGGCAGGTCCTTAGGATTAAACATATGTATTGCACACTCATTGTTATCGGATCGATTGGTTTATTTGTTACACATGGTCTCGAAAAACTTGGTCGATCAATTATGCCATGGAGGGAAGAGGAAATTGGAAGATTTATTTAATCAAATTCAAATGAAAGGAGGTAAAAAAGATGGGAAGGTTTAATAAATTTTTATGTATTTTATCAATTTTAATTCTATTTATTGCTGTAGAAACAATGGCACAAAACATAGTGAAGATTGGCTATATCCCTTCAGAATCAATGGCCCCTCTCTTCTTAGTAGAGGAGAAGGGGTACCTTAAGGAACAGGGGATTAAAGGGGAGCTGGTCAAGCTTCCAAGTGGTGCAGACATTCTGGCACAGACGACAACAGGTGATCTCCAGGTAGGGGGTGGTGCCCTTGGTGCGGCAGGGTATAATGCCATTTATGGTAAATTACCTATAAAGTATGTTGCTCCTATGCATTTCGCATATAATGAAGACTACCTGACAATAAGAAAACAGGATTATGATCAGGGAAAGGTTACCAGGATTATTGATCTTAAAGGCAAACCATGCGCTATCAATGCCAAAGGTGTAGCAACAGAATGGCAGCTAAATGAGATGCTCAGCAGGGCAAATCTTACGATTAGGGATATTGATTTGAAAACAATACCCTTCCCTGAAATGGTTGTCGCCTTGGAAACAGGTGCTATCACCGCAGGAATTGTTGCAGAACCATTTGCAACAAGCGCAGAATCAAAGGGCGTGGGAATTCGACCCTGGAAAGCCCCTCCAGGAGCTAAGCCATTTCCGATCACAATGGTTTTCTGGAATATCCCATGGGCAACAAAAAATCAAGAATTGGCAAGAGGATTTATGATTGCCTACCTTAAGGCAGTTCGAGATCTCTGCGAGAGAGATGCCTGGAGAAAACCAGAAATTATGGCCATCATACAAAAGCATACAAAAGTTGGGCCAGAAGTGCTCATTAAGACGAGGGCACCTCATTTTAACCCAAATCTCGAAGTAGATTCAAAGATTCTGATGGATCAGCAAAAGTTCAATCTCGATAGGGGCTATCTTAAATATGACACCCTATTACCAGTAGAGACTTTGGTCGATTTCTCATGGGCCGAATACGCAGTGAAGAAATTGGGGCGATGGTAGAGTTGAATGAATCCTAAGATTGTTATGAAAGGAGTTCATATGGAATATTACCCCCTTCAGGGGAAAATTATTGCCCTGAAGGGGGTGGACCTTGAGGTCTTTAAAGGAGAATTTTTATGTATCCTGGGGCCGAGTGGTTGTGGAAAATCAACTCTACTTCGACTTGTAGCAGGATTACTTAAACCAACCTCTGGTGAAATAAATATCTTTCGAGATGGAAATTCTTCTTTCCTTGCCACACTTGTTTTTCAGGAGTATGCCCTTTTCCCATGGAGGTCAGTTCTCGACAATGTGGCTTTTGGTCTTGAGATGGAGGGACAGTCAAAAGAGAAAAGATATGAAGTAGCAAGACATTTTATTGAAAAGGTCGGTCTAAAGGAGTTCTCAAGAGCTTATCCCCATCAACTTTCAGGTGGGATGAAGCAAAGAGTCGGGATTGCAAGGGCATTTGCAAGCGATCCGGAGATTCTCCTTATGGATGAGCCATTTGGGGCCTTGGATGCCCAGACAAGGATGATTCTTCAGGATGAGTTAATCCAGATATGGGAGGAATCTCGAAAGACTGTGCTCTATGTGACTCATAGTATTGATGAATCCATATACTTAGGAGATAGGATTGCCCTAATGACCTCAAGACCTGGAAGGGTAAAAGAAATCTTTATAGTAAATCTTCCAAGACCAAGAAGGATTGAGATGAAGGGATGGCCCATATATTCGGAGCTTTCATTAAAGATATGGGAGTCTTTAAAAGAGGAGGTTAAAAAGAGTTCACCCTAAGATGGAAGACATCCCTGTAAAACAGTTATATCTAAAAAAGGAATTTTTGATTCCGTCTTTATCTATCCTTTTAGCATTAGTCCTTTGGGAAATACTTTCCAGGATCGGAATAATAGGTGCTTACTTCTTCCCCCCACCCACCTTAATAGGAAATGCCTTATTAAAAATTGGATTAAAGGGTGATCTTTTTGAGCATGCACTATTTACACTCTATCGTCTCCTAATAGCCTTCCTAATGGCTGCTATTCCAGGAATTATGATAGGTTTTTCAATGGGATTATGGAGGGTAATAAGATTAGCGATAGATCCAATCATCCTTCTCATTTATCCTATTCCAAGTGTTGCCTTTCTTCCAATGGTAATGCTCTATTTTGGCTTTGGAGATCTCTCCCTTCTTATTACTGCTGCAGTTACACCTTTCTTCCTCATCACAATAAATACTATGGCTGGAGTTTCCCATATAGAAAAAGTAGTTTTAGAAGCAGGGCAAAATTATGGAGCAAGAGGTTTAAGGATTTTTACAAAGGTGATATTCCCTGCTACACTCCCATACATATTCACAGGATTTCGACTTGGCCTTGGATTGTCACTTATTGTAGTAATTGCTGTTGAACTTGTTGCCGCAAAAGTTGGATTAGGCTCAATGCTCTGGACATCGTGGCAGATTTTTAAGATTGAAGAGATGTATTGCAGCCTCATCCTGATAGGTTTGATGGGGCTTTTTTTCACATATGGTCTAGGTTGGATTGGAGACCTTTTAATGCCTTGGCAGAAGGATATCCTGAAACAGAAAGGCATGAGATAAAAAGCTCTATAGGATAATTGGTCTAAGATTTTGAAGATTTTCTGTTGAATATTAAAAAATTTAATTTTATAAAGTGAGTTATGAAGGAGATTCGTTTTCATGGGAGGGGAGGCCAGGGGACAGTGCTTGCATCTGTCATCCTTGTTAAGGCCTTTACAAAGGAGAAGAAATTTTCGAGTGCCATTCCTTATTTTGGCTTCGAAAGAAGAGGGGCTCCTGTGACTGCATTTCTTAGATTTGATGATCGTCCCCTTCGTGAAAAGACGCAAATCTATTCTCCTGATTGTGTTGTTGTGATGGACCCTGCCTTGAGAAAATCTATGGAGATTTATCAGGGATTGAAGGAAGATGGTATTCTGGTCGTAAGTTCGCGAAAACCGATCGAGGAATTAAATCTTCCTTCTTCAGTGGCTAAACTTGGTTGTGTGGATGCGATTCGAATATCCCTTGAGATTTTAGGCTCCCCTATTACAAACAGTTGTATGCTCGGGGCCTTCGTAGCAACAACAGCCTGGGTTGAGCTCGAATCTGTTATTGAAAGTATTAAAGAGACATGGCCAGGAGAGATGGGTGAGCGAAATGCTCTGGCAGCAGAGACTGGTTTTAAGAGGACGAGGGTATTTCAACTAAAATAGATTACTCAAATAAAATACTATTCTAAGTAGTTACTTGAGGAAAAGATGGAGAAGAGAAGGTTTCTATGTCCAGTTGGCAGAGAACCCTATATCATTAAGACAGGCGAATGGCGGGCCGAAAGGCCTGTGACTGACAAGGATAAATGTGTTAGGTGTGCAACCTGCTGGATCTTCTGCCCCACCCAATCCATCAAGGACTTTTTTACCCATTTTGGTGCAGATCTTGAATACTGTAAGGGATGCGGGATATGTGCAAAAGAGTGCCCACGAGGTGCCATAACCATGGTATTGGAAGAGGAGGAGTAGCTCATGGAAGAGATTATGGTTGTGGATGGGAATAAGGCTGCTGCTATAGGTGCTCTTCTTTCAAGGCCAATGATGATCGCTACCTACCCAATTACTCCCCAGACCCCGCTTGTTGAATATCTTTCTCAATTTGTAGCGGATGGACTCCTCGATGCAGATCTTGTTGAGGTGGAGAGTGAACATTCAGCCCTGAGCGTGCTTCAGGGTGCCTCTCTTTCAGGGGGGAGGGTCTTTACTGGAACATCAGGCCAGGGCCTTGCTTTCATGTATGAACCATACATTAGAACAGCGCCTCTGAGGCTTCCAATAGTTATGGTCATTGCAACCCGTGATGGTATAAGCCCCCAATGTGTCTGGGGTGGCCAGCAGGATGCAATAACAGTCCGTGATGGTGGGTGGATTCAAATCTATGTGGAGAATAATCAGGAGATACTTGATAGTGTAATAATGGCTTATAAAATCGCAGAACATCCAGATGTCCTTCTACCTGTAAATATCTGTTATGATGGTTTTTACCTTTCACATATGACAGAGGCAGTGAAAGTCCCTGATCAAAACCTTGTGGATAGGTTTCTCCCTCCTTATAATCCCTCTCATGTGAGACTCGATCCCGAGATGCCCATGTCGGTCGATCCACTCACATCAGGCCTCCTTTTTACAAGGTATCGTCAAGGTCACTTAGAGGCACAGGAGAGGGCCAAGGAGGTTATTGAAAAAGTGGATGAGGAGTTTTTCCAGTTATTCGGAAGGTCATATGGAGGACTTATAGAAAATTATAGGATGGATGATGCAGAGGTTTCTCTCGTTGCAATGGGAAGTCCATGTGGAACAGCAAAGGTGACAATAGATAGAATGAGAGAGAAGGGGTTTAAAGTAGGTCTTGTAAAGATACGCTCCCTGCGGCCATTTCCAAAGGAGAGACTTTTTAGTTCGTTGAGAGGAATTAAGGCGATCGGAGTGATTGATAAAAATGTATGTTTTGGATGGAATAGTGGAGTTCTATATGTGGAGCTCTGTGCGGCTTTAAAAGGACTGGAGATTCCCGTTTTAGATTTCATTGGAGGCCTGGGTGGTTCAGATATCACAATTGAAAATTTTGAAATGGCAATAGAGAGGACCATCCAGGCATCCATTGAGCAACCATCAAAGTCCGTTTACTGGTTTGGGATAGATTAAGGGGATTTATGGCAGAAAAAAGGTATGTGATTGTAGGAAGTGGGCCTGCAGGTATGAGCGCAGGCATGGAGCTCAGGGCTAAGGATAATCAATCAAAGGTGACAATTGTCGGAGGAGAATCAACACCTCCATATTCTCCTACAGTGCTTCCATACTTCATTTCAGGAAAGATTAAAGAAAAGGATATCTTTCCATGGAAGGAGGAATTTTTAAAGGATCAAAATATCGAATTGATTCCTGGGAAAAAGGTAATCTCTCTATCTTCAGGGGAAGGTAAGATATTTTTAGAAGATGGCTCCTCCCTCCATTTCGATATTTTGATCATTGCTACCGGCGGGAGACCCCTTATCCCTGATATTTCAGGTCTAAAAAGATTGAATCCATTGGTATTGAGAACCCTTTCTGATGCAAAAAGGATAAAGACGAAGGTAAAGAATACATCAAAGGCAATTATTCTCGGTGCAGGTCTAATAGGGATGCAAGTAGCTTCAGCCCTTTCAGAGATGGGCCTATCTGTAGAGGTTGTGGAGTTGATGGATCGGGTTCTTCCAGGTTATTTTGATAAAAAGGCCTCGGCCATTATCCAGAAGATCTACGAAACCCATAAGGTCCGTTTTTTCACTTCGACTGAGGTTGAAGAGGTTGAAAAGAGAAAAGGGAATTATGTACTTTCAATTAAAAGTGGAAGCAATCTTAATGCCCCATTATTACTTGTTGCCACAGGGGTTTCTCCAAATATAGAATCCCTAAAGGGCTCAGGAGTCTCAATAAATAAGGGAATAATCGTTGATAAGGCTATGAGGACCAGTATTCCTAATATTTATGCGGCAGGGGATGTCGTTGAGACAGATGATTTCTGGGGAAGAGGCCTCATCAATCAACCAATTCTTATCAATGCTGTTGATCAGGGTAGGATGGCTGCAAAAAGTGCAATGGGCGAGGAGGTATCCCATGAGGGGAATATCTCAATGAATCTCTTTCATTTCTTCGGTCAGAATGCCTTTTCAATAGGAATCGTTTCGGAGGATGGTGAGGATAGATTTGAAGTTTATAAGAAATATATTCCATCAAAAAGAATCTTTAAAAAATTTTTATTTGAAGGGGATCACCTTGTAGGGGCAATGATGATCAATACCCCTTCTGATCCTGGGGTACTTCTTCAATTAATTCGGAGAAGAATTCCACTTGGAAATGATAAAGGAGAATTCTTAGAGAGACCTCTTGAGGTTGGGAGGAAGTTAATGTGCCAGAGATGGAGATAAACTCAGTAGGGCCATATAACCAGATAGCTATATATCCTGAAAGATGTAACAATTGCCTTGATTGTGAAGAGGTATGCTCAAGGGTAAAAACAGGTCGTAAGGACCCTGATCGTTCAAGGATCAGAACGATCAAGAATCTTAGAGGGGATTATTATGGTCCTGTTTTGTGCCTTCAGTGTAACGAACCTCCGTGCGAGAAGATATGCCCTTCCGGGGCGATATCAAAGAACCGAGAAAGTGGCATAGTCTATATCGATGAGAAGAGATGTGTAAGCTGTCTTCTCTGCACACTGGCATGTCCTTACTCAGGTATATTTTATTCTGCAAAGGATCGTAAGGTAATCAAATGTGATCACTGCAACGGAGATCCGGAGTGTGTAAAGGTTTGTAAACCCGGTGCCATCAAATATTTGAAGAATGCCGAATTATATAAAGAATGGTCTAAAAAAGAGGATCTCTTTTCACCAGGTCTCTCTGCATGTATGGGTTGTAATTCAGAGTTGATTGTAAGGTTTTCTCTTCGATTACTGGGGCGGAATACAATTTTAGCAACACCCCCTGGTTGTGTACCAGGATTTGGAGCAGTGGGTTATCTTGATACTGCGGGCGCAAAGGTCCCAATTTTTCACCCCCTTTTAAGCAATACAGCTGCAATGCTTTCAGGGATCAAACGTTATTACAGTAGGATTGGAAGAGAGGTCAATGTTGTTGCCTTTGCTGGTGATGGAGGCACGGCTGATGTTGGTTTTCAGGCCCTCTCAGGTGCTGCAGAGAGGGGGGAAAATATAATCTATATATGCATTGATAATGAAGGTTATATGAATACAGGTATCCAGAGAAGTGGTACTACCTCCTTTGGGGCATGGACAACAACAACCCCTGTGGGTAAGGTTTCAAAAGGAAAGAGCAGGGAGAGTAAGGATCTTCCCATGATAATGGTAATGCATGGTGCTCCTTATGTTGCCACTGCAAGCACAGCGTTCCTGGAAGACTACGGCCAAAAATTGAAGAAGGCAATGGAGGTCAAAGATGGTTTGGCTTATATTCATATACATTCTCCATGTCCCACGGGCTGGAGGTTTTCTCCTGAGAGGACAATCGAGATTAGTAGATTGGCCGTTGAGACAAATTTCTTCCCTCTTTGGGAATATGAAAGGGGGAAACTTAGACTCACCCATCCAGTAGATAATCCAAGACCTGTTTCGGAATATCTTCAATCAATTGGTAAATACTCTCATCTCGATAATGAGCAATTGAATAAGATCCAGGGTATTGTAGAAGAACGGTTAAGATTACTTATTAATATGGCTTCAAAGACTTGAAAAATAATTTTACATTTTTAAAATCTAATAAAATAACGGAGGTGATGAATATGAAAGGTTTAAAAATTCTCTTAATTATTGCTCTGTTTTTATCTTTTTCATTTTTTAATTCGTTCGTCTATGGCCAGAAGAAGCCAGTTGTTCTTAAAGGAGTAACAGGATTTGCACGCCAGACAGTTTGGGCCGAACCATTCTTTATATTTCAGGAGAGGTTAAATAAGGAATTAAAAGACGAAATAAATCTCTCTTTTTCAGGTGGGCCTGAGGCAATTCCTCCATTTGAGCAGATAGAGGCTGTCAGGAGGGGAATGGTTGATGTAGCCCTTTTGCCAGGGGCATTCTATGTCCCTCAGGTTCCTGAGGTTGATGCACTTAAGCTTTCAGAACTTATGGCATGGGAAGAGCGTAAGACCGGTGCATATGATCTTATACGGGAAATAATTGAAAAGAAGGCAAATGCATTTTATCTGGGTAGGGTTAATAGTGGAGTGGAATTCTATATTTATACAAATGTTTTGTTGAAGAAGGCAGATTTTAGTGGATTAAAGATAAGAGTAACTCCAATCTATGAACCATTTGTTCGAGCTTTGGGTGGAGTCCCTGTAACAACAACGCCCGGAGAGGTTTATAATGCCCTACAGCAAAAGGTTGTAGATGGCTATGGATGGCCATCCATTGGAGTGATGGATCTTGGCTGGCATGAGGTAACAAAATATGTCATCGACCATGGCTTTTATCAGACTGAAGTTGGTATATTGATTAACCTTGATACATGGAAGAAGTTTCCAGAGGATGTTAAGAAAAGAATAAGAGATATTATGCTTAAGATTGAAAGAGATAGTTATGAAAGGTGCAAGGAGATTGTGGCCAAGGATCGTAAGACCTTAGCCGATAAGGGTTTAACATTTATTAAATTTTCTCCTCCTGAAGATAAAAAGTATATTGAAACAGCCTACAGAGTTGGGTGGGAGAAGGTGATTGCAAAATCACCTGATTATGGCCCAAGATTGAAGAACCTTCTAAGGAAATAGAACTTTTAATTTACGTAGTTAAATTGACCGATTCTTTTAAAAAAACATTTACCCTGAGTTTATTGTGGACACACAAAGGCTGAGGTGTGCCAAAGTGGTGTTAGACACGCAGGTGTGGAAATGAGTGTTAAGGGAAGTCATTGCGAGGAGCTGAGCGACGAAGCAATCCTGATCATATTGTCATTCTGAGCGAAGCGAGGAATCTATAAGATTGCCACGCCCTTAGGGCTCGCAATGACAACATGCGGTGTTAAAATATTTAATGCGTTTGTATTAATTCCTTCCCCTTTTTCAATTTTTGTTCTTAAATTTTCAAATTTAAAGATAAAAAATGAAGCTAATTAGATTACTAAATTTTATTTATGACAGGATAATTGATACACTGGCTTATATTTCGAGCATTCTCATTATATTTGTAATGGTAATGGTCTCTATAGATGTCTTACTTAGATATTTTTTGAATACCCCTATTACCGGAGTGCTGGAAATCTCAGAGTATTTGATGCTCTATATACCTATGTTAGGGGCAGCTTGGTTACTGAAATTAAGAGGACATGTAAATATCGATATTATAATTAACTTCTTTAATCCAAAAACCAGATCTATTCTAAATTGCGTTATATATATAATTTGTTCAGTCACCTGTGCGATCATAACCTATTTAGGTGGATTAACCACTTGGGATCAGTATCAAAGGGGCATCCTCGATATTAAAGCCATAGAGATTCCCAAATATACCTTTTTAATTGTAATCCCTTTAGGTTTTTTTCTTCTTTCCGTAGAGTTTTTAAGGAATGCCTTCACCTTCATCAAAGAGTCAAAAGAAAAAGAGGAGGAAAAAATAGCTTTTTAATCTTATGCAGTGGTGGCTTTTATTGATCATAATATTTGGAGGCTTATTTTTCCTCCTGGCAAGTGGCATGCCCGTTGCCTTTGCTTTTGCATTAATCAATTTAGTAGGGGCCTATTTCATCTTAGGAGGGGAGGGTGCTTTTTACAATATGATTCTAAGTATGGGCAGTTCTCTTACCATGTTTCCCCTTATAACTGTTCCACTCTTTGTTCTCATGGGAGAGATACTCTGGCATTCCGGCATTGGAATTCGAGCAATTGATGTTTTGGATAAATGGCTTGGTCGGATGCCTGGTCGATTGAGCATCCTTTCTGTTGTGGCAGGTGTAATCTTCGCCGCTGTAAGTGGATCTAATATGGCAAATACCGCATTATTAGGATCTGTCTTGGCACCAGATATGGAGAAACGTGGTTACAAGAAACCGATGATCCTTGGTCCTATAATGGGAAGTGGAGCACTGGCAATGATGATCCCACCAAGTACATTGGGTGTACTTTGTGCAACCATAGGGAAGATATCTATTGGTAAACTTTTAATTGCAATTATCCTTCCAGGGCTCCTCTTATCAATATTATACGCATGCTACATTATCATTCGCTGCTTAATTCAGCCCGAATTGGCTCCCCCATACCAGGTGAGCTCAGTTCCATTTTCTGAAAAGTTAATATCTTCTGTAAAGTATCTATTGCCCTTAGCAGTTATCATTTTTTTGACAGTCGCCCTTCTTTTCTTTGGGATTACAACTCCATCTGAATCAGCAGCAGTGGGCTGCCTTGGCAGTTTTATCTTAGGCATTATAATTGGTGGAACCCACTGGATTAAGAAATCTATTATGAGCACCCTTAGGGTTACAGTTATGGCCTTTACAATAATAATGAGTGCAACAGTTTACAGTCAGATGCTTGCCTTCTCAGGGGCAAGTAGGGGTTTGGTTGAATTCGTTGTTAATCTTCCTGTTCCTCCTGTAGTGCTTGTCATTATTATGCAGATTGCCCTTGTGCTTCTCGGTGGTCCGATGGAAGAACTGACATTGATGATGATCTCTTTGCCACTCTTTATGCCGGTGATCCAGGCACTTGGATTCGATCCTGTCTGGTTTGGAGTGCTTGTGCTCTTGAATGTAGAGATTGCACTTCTATCGCCTCCATTTGGAATGGTTCTTTTTGTAATGAAAGGGGTATCAACTGAGAATACTACCATAGGTGATATCTTTCGAAGCGCTATTCCATTCTGTATTTTGCAGGCAGTAGCGGTAAGTTTGGTCATTGCCTTTCCATCCATAGCCTTGTGGCTACCAAACCTGATGAAACATTAAAATAGGTTGTTCCAATTCATCCAGGCTTAAAATTTTTCTATTGATATCGTATCAGGATTCGTTTAATATTTTTTTAAGGAGGTCCAATATGAAGATAAAGCATTTTATTAAATTGGTCATTATTTCATTTTTTCTAACAACTATTCTTTCGGGATGTCCTTCACCCCTGCGAATGCCAGTTTGGCCACCCAATAAGCCAGATGGTTTTATGAGTGCAAAATGGGGCATATCTCCTGAGGAGTGCAAGAAGGCAATAGAAAATGATCATAACAGATGTTTCAAGGATAATACCTCAGAGGCACCTTTTGCCCTATATGCAAGTGGTTCTTATATTGGTTCATCAGCCATATTCAGTTATTTCTTCACTCCAAAATCAAAAAGGCTATTCAGAGTAGATGTGACCTTAGATGATATTGGAATTTACGAAAGGGTGAAGAATAATCTGATTGAGAAATTTAAAATTCCCTCGTTTTCCCTGAAGGATGTAGATCACTGGTTCTGGGAGGATAAGAGTCTGGTTATACTTCAAAGGAATGATAAAAATGTTCAGATAAGTTATTCCAGTGGTCCTTTGCTTGAGGTAAATAGAGATGAAAGGAAATAAAAGGGTGCTAATCCTATGATGAAAGATAAAATGAAGAGGTCTCCTTTTTCGAGTATTCTCGGGATAGAGGTCTTGGATATTGGCAAGGGTTTTGTTCGTCTTCGTATGCCATTTTCTAAGAAGTTTACTCAACCTTTTGGGATCCTTCATGGGGGAGCCATTGTTTCACTGGCTGATAGTGCGGTGGCAAAGGCCCTTGCAACATTGATAAGTCCTGATCAAAAGATTGCTGCAATAGAGATAAAGTGTAATTTCCTTGCACCTGTTGAGAAAGGCGTGATGATAGCTGAAGGTAAAATCATTCACAAGGGGAATCGAATATCGGTGGGTGAGGTAAATATCTGGGATGATGAGAAAAGGCTTGTGGCAAGGGCAATGGCTACATATTCAATTTTGAAATAATTAATTGTATAAAAAACTTTAAAGAATAAAAATTTTTGGTCTTCAAAAAAGCTCATGGAGTTCGGAAATTGATCTTTCCAAAAGGGGAATCGGTTCATAAGAACCTCTCTACAGCCTATACAAATCTTTCTGCACTAATCTCAACTTTGAAGTTGGAAGGCTTCAGTGGGACTATAGAGCTGGAATTTCCTGAGGTGAGGGGGATTCTTTTCATAGATTCTGGAGAGATTATAAATGGAGAGGCTACCTGGGCTAAAGCAAAAAGGACGATTGGAAGAGAGGCGATTCAGATATTATTGGACCTATCAAAGAATAAAGATGGAGTCTTGAGTATCTATCGATTACTCCCTGAATATGTAGCGCTTGTAGCAAGCAATTTGAGAAATGAAATTCTATTTAAAGATCTCTCGATATCCCCTGACCAGCTCGACAAATTATTTTTAAAACTTAAGGGGAGAGGGTTTAATGGTTTTATAGAAGTAATAAGCAGGGAAAATCAACCCCTGGGGGTTCTCTTTTTTGAGGATGGTGAACCTGTAGAGATGTTTACTATTCCAAAGTCTGGTCCCTCTGTCTTTGGTGCAATATCAATCCCTGCATTTATAGAAAATGCTATAAAACAAGGGGCCTATTTAGATGTTTATAACAGATTGGAGGAATCCTCAGGTGAGGATTAAAGATAGGTTTTTTGGGAATTGAGAGATTTTATAGAAAATTTCTTGACAGGGCCTTTATTCTATTAATAATTGTTTCTCTGGAAGTTCCTGGTATATAGACTTCATCTATCCCTAAATCCTTTAAAACTAAAATATCATAAGGAGGGATGATTCCACCAACAATAAACCTTAAATTATCCAGCTTATGTTCTTTTGCCAGTTGAACAAGTTTTCGGCAATAATAGAGATGGGATCCTTCTAAGAAACTACAACCTATGATATTTGCACCTTCCTGAATGGCTGCCTTGATTACTCCCTCGGCTGTATTATAGAGTCCCATATAGATTACTTCAAAGCCTTCATCCTGTAACCATTTACTCACAATCTTTATACCATTGCTATGGCCATCAAGACCAAACTTGGCCATGATGACCCTTGGTCTACCCTTTTCCTTCATCTTTTACCTCCATATCAAATGCGAATTTCAAAACCTTCTGCCTTTCTTAATGTATTTATAATCTCTCCTATTGTTGCACCTGATTCCACTGTTTCTAATATCGGAATGAAGAGATTTTCCCTTTTGGGGGATGTAGCCTTCTTATATAGTTCGTCGAGGGCCTTTTCTGATTTTTCATGGTCCCTTCTTTTTTTATAGGCTATTATCTCATTTTTTCTCCTTTCCTGCATATCGCTTTTCTGTTTAAAGATTTCTATTTTTGTATCTTCCCCTTCCTCTTTAAAGGCATTTACACCAACGACAATCTGCTCTCGGCTTTCAACCCTTCGTGCATATTCATAGCGAGCTTCATTTATCTGCTGTTCTACCCAGCCCTGTTTATAACACTCAATGAAACCACCCTTAGACTCTATTACATTCATTAATGATTGTATTTCCTCCTCAAGTTTATCGGTCAGTGACTCAATTGCATAGGAACCGCCCATGGGATCTACAGTCTTTGTAACATTGGTTTCGTAGGCAATTATCTGCTGAATCCTTATTGATAATTTGTGAGATTCTTCTGTAGGTAGTGCATATGCCTCATCGTAGGAGGTGGTATGGATAGATTGCGTTCCAGCAAGCACAGCAGCCAGTGTCTGTATGGTGGCCCTTACAATGTTGTTTAAAGGTTGCTGTGCTGTGAGACGTAAGGCTGAGGTCTGGATTGCAGTCCGAAACCAGCAACTTCTTTCGTCCCTGGCTCCAAATCTCTCTTTTAACATCCTCGCCCATATCCTTCGCATTGCCCTTATTTTTGCAATCTCTTCAAGAAAATCTATATCCATTGCACAGAAGAATGCAATCTTTTTCGCAAAATCATCAATATCCAATCCTCTCGCCATCAAACGTCTAATATAATCTGCACCAAGTGAAAGAGCAAATGCAGCTTCCTGGATTGCATTGATTCCTGTTTCCCTCATATTATAAGCATTTATATTGAGGATATTCCATTTTGGAATATTTTTCACACAGTATTCCATGACATCAAGACCTATTTTCACACCTGCCTCAACAGGGAAGAATCGCTCCACTGCCTCTATGGTCGGGCCAACAAGCTGATTTAATGCATCGTTCATAATTGTCCCGATAAGTTTTTCTTTCGGGATCCCCCTTTTTCTGGCAACGAGTAGATACATGGCCATTAAAACAGCAGATGATGGGGGATGTTCAATAATTGTTGTGCTTACTTTATCGAGAGGAATTCCATCAAATAGTTTCTCCATATCCTCAAGGGTTGAGATAGATGTCCCTGCCAATCCTATATCACCCTCAGCAAGGGGATAATCTGGATCAAGACCAAGATGGGTGACTACATCAGGGTCACAGTTTAAGCCTGTCTGCCCATGGCTCAGGAGGAACTTCATCCTCTGGTTACTCTCCTCAGGTGTGCCAAAGCCGCTCTGTTGCCTCCTTGTCCAGAAGCGCCTTCGATACATATCCGGGTGGATTCCCCGTGTAAAGGGATATTGACCAGGAGGTTCATTCCTTCTTGAAATATCAGATTCTTCATAAAATTGTTTTAGTTCTATACCAGATAAGGTTTTATAATTTGGTGGTCTCTCTCCAGTTAAATAGGTATCATAAAATTCATCTTTCTTGGAATAAGCCATCTTCCACCTCATTAAGATTTAATCAATTTTAAAGGCCTCTTTTTGTCCCCCATATTTTTCCCGCAACTTCGGTTTTTCGATCTTTCCAGTTGGGTTTCGAGGCACTTTATCAAAGATGATCTTTCTCGGCCATTTATATTTGGGTAATCGTGATTGATAGAACTCCTTTACCTCTTCTTCTGTCAGGGAGATACCAGGTTTGGGATCAATAATAGCTGCGACGGCTTCCCCCAGTCTATCATCTGGTATCCCGATAATAGCAACATCATGTATTTTAGGGTGTGCCTGGAGAATTGCTTCTATCTCAACAGGGAAGATATTTTCTCCACCACTTATAACAACATCCTTTTTTCTATCTACAAGATAGATGAATCCATCACTATCCATTTTTGCCATATCACCTGTATGGAGCCATCCATCCCTCAATGTCTCTGCTGTTTTTTCAGGGTTTTTATAATAACATTTCATCACCCCATTTCCTCTGACAAGAAGCTCACCAACCTCTCCTGGTGCAACATCTTCATCCTTATCGTTTACGATACGCGTCTCCCAGTTAAACCCTGCCTTACCAATGGCTCCAATCTTATGTTCATTTTCATAACCAAGTCTAACGCACCCTGGGCCAGTAGATTCACTCAGCCCAAAATCTGTTTCATATAACATGTGGGGAAAATATTGCTTCCAGCGTCTAACAAGACTTGGAGGGACAGGCTGAGCCCCCATATGAAGTCTCTTACAACAGCTAAGGTTATCATAATCCTCCTTTTTAAGTTCCCCTCTCTCAAGGGCCCCAAGTATGTCCTGTGCCCATGGGACCAAAAGAAATAACCTTGTTACTTTTTCTTTGTAAATGGCATCAAACATATTCTTCGGGTTTACCTCAGGTAATATAGTTCCACGAGCACCAACGATAAGATTTCCCAGCCAGTGCATCTTGGCCCCTGGATGGTACATGGGAGCACATATGAGATAGTTATCATCGTGAGTCGTCTGATGTTCAAAGGCCTGTGTTATGGCTGTGCACTCAATATTCTTGTGGATATAGAGTATGGGTTTTGGAGGACCTGTGGTTCCAGATGTAAAATAAAGTGCAGCCTCATCCTCATCCCTGATATCAATATCCGGACTCTTAGGTGATGCCTTTTTCATAATCTCCTCAAGATTTTCCATATTATCAGGGGTCTTTTCACCATAAAATATGAAGTGTTTTATGGTTTTGAGATCTGAACGAATCTTTTCGAGCCTTTCTACAAATTCCTCACCCAGGATCATAGCATTAGGTTCAACTATATCAGCGCAGTATTTTAAATCTACGCTATCAAACCTGAAATTTAATGGGGCAACCCATGCCCCTGTTCTCATGATACCGAAATAGGCCTCAAGCCATGTTATCGAGTTCATCATCCAGTGAATGACTTTATCACCCTTTTTCACCCCCCTATCTATCAGGGCATTGGCCACTCTGTTGATCCTCTGATCAAATTCCTTCCATGTTAGCACCTTCCTCATCTGCTTGCTGGGTCTAAGTTCAATAAGGGCAATATCATCTGGATACATCCTTGAGTTTCGGGCTATCATCTCAATGACTGTCATTTTCCCCTCCTTTTTTATTTTGTAATAAGTCTTGGTAAGAATAATGCAATCTCAGGGAAGGCAATAAGGATGGCTGTGCAGATGATTTCTGCCAATAGGAATGGAAATATACCCCGGAAAATGGTCTCCAGAGGGATATCCGAAGCTACCCCCTTAATTACATATACATTGATTCCCACAGGTGGAGTAATGACCCCCATCTCAGCCACAAGCACAATAATAACCCCGAACCATATTGGATCAAAGCCAAGCTTAAGTATTAAGGGATAAAGAACAGGAACGGTAAGTGTAACCATTGCCAGAGAATCCATAAAACAGCCGGCAATCAGATAACCAAGAATTATAAATCCCATAATCACATAGGGAGATACGCCAAGACCCCCTACCCATTCTGATAACTCAAATGGAACTCGGGTTACTGCCATGAAGTGGCCAAATATTGTTGCTCCTGTTACAACAAGGAATATCATTGCAGTTATCTGTGTGGTCTCGACAAGAGAATTTAAAAGTCCCTGCAAGGAAAGTCTTCTCCTTAAAAGGGCAATTAAAAGTGCTCCAGCAGCACCACTTGCACCTGCCTCAGTAGGCGTAAACCAGCCAACGAAAAGGCCCCCCATAACAAGGATAAAGAGTATAAACATCTCAAAGACACCTGTAAGGGAGGCTATCCTCTCCCTCCATGATGCCTTTGCCCCGGCAGGTCCGAGGTGGGGATTTCTCCGACATAAGATAAATATTGTAAGGGCAAAAATGGTAGCAAGGAGTAAACCAGGCAGAATCCCAGAAGCAAAAAGCTTGCCTATTGATTCCTCAGTCAATACCCCATAAATAATAAAGATAGTGCTTGGAGGGATAAGTATTGCAAGGCTTCCTGCAGAGGCAACACAAGCAGTGGCCATTGATGGATCGTAATTATACTTTTTCATCTCGGGTAGTGTTACCTTACCCATTGCTGCTGCCCCTGCTGTTGTTGATCCACAACATGCCCCAAATGCTGCACATGCGTAACATGTAGCAATTGCAAGCCCCCCAGGTAAATGTCCAAGAAATTTATATGCAGTGTTATAGAGACGACTGCTCATTCCTGAATAGAATGCAACTGTTCCCATAAAAACAAACATTGGAACTACTGTCAGGGAGTAAGATGAGAACATAACCCAGAAGTCTTTACCGAGTATACTTAATGCCCCTCCGATAGAGGTCATATAGGAAAAACCCAGAAATCCGATTAGTGTCATAACATAGGCAACAGGCATCCTGAGGAGGAATAGAAAGACAAGGATTAAAATACCGATTGTTGCAACAGTTCCTGGACTCATCCCTTAACCGCCTTGATCAATGATTTGATAATATCAATTATAATAACGAGTGAGAGAAGACCACAGCCATAAGCAACACCATATATATAAGGATAAAAGGAGATATGTGCTGACATGGATAGTTCTCCAACACGCCGCATATCATTTCCCAGAACGATACACTGCCATGTTACGAGTAAAAAGATAGCGAGGCTTAAGATTCCTGTAATGGTGCCTAAAATTCCCTGTAGCCTTTCAGGAAGACGTTGAACCAATAGCTCAACTTGAATATGTCCTTTCCTTATGGCGCAATGGCCAAGCGCAAATGCAACAAGTATTGCTCCAATAAAACCAGCAATATCGTATGTCCCGAGAATTGGTTTCCAGACTACACGAGAAAGTATATTACCTACAATAAGAAATAGCATTGCCATTACTGCAAGCTGAGCTATTCTGTCACTGATATAGGTTAGGAAACGGACAATTCGCTCAAAAACTACCATATTTTAAACTCGATAAGTTTAGGAATATTTTAGTAAAATTAATATAATTATCAAGGCCACTTAGCCTTCCACAAACCATGAAAATATATTTAGGTTAAGGCAAAGGTTAGGAAGCCAGTTTAGGCAAAGTAAATTGGTTAAGGAAATTCAACTGTCTCACCTATCAACAAAACTGGCTTCTTAGCCTTAACCCTCAAATCAACGACTCTTATTTTCTAAGCAATTTTAATAATTATCGCTTAAAGTTAGAAAAAAGTCATTGCGAGGAGCGAAGTCACAGAAGTCATTGCGGGCCCGAAGGGCGTGGCAATCTCAATAAAATCCCTTTTTCCTACTCACGGAGGGGCTTCGCTTTCCCTGCAATGACAATTTATAATTGCTTCCATTTAACATATATCTAATTTTATGGTTTCCACGGCTCGTATTTTAACTTATTATATTTTTCTGCAATCCTCCCTGCTTCCTTAACAATCTCCTCTCCAGGATATCCTTTTGAATTAAGGGTATTAATATAGTCCTTCTTTATTGGCTCAAGAAGCTTTATCCACCTTGCCTCTTCCTCTTTGGAGAGAATAATAAACTGATGCCCCTTTGGTTTTTTTAGGGAATATTCCCTTCCTAATTTCTGTATATGTTCCCAGATCTGTCCTGCTTCCTTCATTGCATCTTCCGCAACAGCCTCAAATGCGGCCTGGAGGTCCTTTGGAAGTTTGTTCCACTTGGCCCAATTCATTACCGTATAAAATTGTTCTGAATAGAAGAATGGGACAAAGGTGGAGTAGTCAAATACCTCAGCCTGTTTGAACCCTTGAAGAACTTCGATTGGTGCAACACTTGCCTTGACGATTCCCTTCTGAGCTGAAAGGTAGACTTCACCCTGCGGCATGGCAACTGGGTTTGCTCCAACTGCTTTAATTGCTACGGCAGATGCGCCTGTTGCTCTTATATCCATTCCCTTAATATCTTCGAGCTTGTGAACAGGTGTCTTTGAGTGAAGCCAGCCAGGCCCTGTGGCATACCAATATAATATTTTTAAGTCCTGAACCTCTTTTGGTTTATATTTATTATAGAATTCCCAGACAATCCTGGCTGCTGAGTCAGCGCTCGTTGGTGGTGCTATACCTGCCTGCGATAGTGTGAGCATCACTGGGAAACGGCCTGGTGTATAAGAAGGAACAGATGAGCCTGCATCAACAATACCTTTAACAACACCATCATAAAGCTCAGCTCCTCCGAGCAATGTGCCAACAGGATAATATTTTATATTGAGTTTATATTTCCCTTTTGTGGCGTTTTCTACCATTTTAAAGAATCTCGGAAACTGTTCTGTGTTAAGCATATGCGTTGCTGGCCAGATATGGGCAAATCCTATGTCTATAGTTTCTACAGGTAATGCAGGTCTAACCCATATTCCAATTAAAATAAAAGCTAAAATAGAAAAGAATAATTTCTTTTTCATATGTTTTTACCTCCTTTCCTGAGATTTATTTTTTCCTTCACTCAATAATAATGTTATTAATAGTCTAACATCAGATACCTCTTCTAATTTTGAAACCAGGGAAATAATCTTATCCGCATTCTCCTCAGGCAATGCCTTTTTTCCATAGTTTACACAATCTCTAAAACGCTCGAAATGCTCTTCTCTGGTTAAAGGATTTTTGGGGAATCCACGTGCGACGTCAACACTTTTTCTTAAAATGGTTCCATCATTTTTAATCACCTCCATTTCCATTGCAGTATGGCCTCTCTCATCAAGAGAGGGATTAGGAAAGACATAGATTTTTTTAACGAGATCCAAGATCTTCGGATCCTTAATAAAAGGCTCATCAAAATGATGAAGTTTGGAGCTCTTTCTAAGCAGGGCATTTGCAACACAATACTGGATGCTGAATTGTGCATCTACCCTCGGATTTTCTCCAATCTTAAATTGATGTCCCACAAGTTTATATATATAAGGGGTTATCCAGATGTTTATCTTTGAGACATCTTCCGGACCTATATTCTTTTCCCTGATTAAATCGAGAATTCCATCTGTGCTTGAAAGTGTTCCTCCGCAGCTTGGATACTTTTTAAAGACAGTTTTTTTAAGCTCGAATCTTTCTCCAAGGCCTTCCAAAACGTCCTTAGGATTGTGTTTATCCTTTCCATAAAGGTGAAAGTAACCGTATATCCCTTCAAGAAAATTTTTTGGTCCTGTAATCCCTTTTTGTGCTAATTGAGCGCAGATGATTCCATTTTGTGAAACAAATCCCTGAATAAGCCTTACAGCCAGAGAACCATCGATATTGCTCTGGAAGCTTCCCCCTGAGCGGTTAAATGCAAGGGCTAAGGCATTCATCATCTGATTAGAATTAAGACCAAGTATTTTCCCTGAAATGGCTGATGTAGCAAAGATACTGCAGACCCCTGTCGGGTCAAAACCATCATAAGCCTCCTGAGATAGATTTAACCTTGCTGATAATTCTGTTCCGAGGACAATTGCACAGAGAAATTCCTTTCCACTACATCCACCCACGAGTTCAGCCATGGCAAGTGCTGTGGGGATGGATGATGAACCTATATGTATTCCCGGAGCCATGGAATCACAGAAGTCGAGGGCGCGTGCCATAAAGCTGTTTACCAGAGCGGCATTGTAGGCAGGTATCATCCCTCCATGAATTAGGATTGTAGCTTCCTCCCTGCCACCCCAGAGCCTTGCCTGTTCTAATATGGCTTCGCATCCTTCAGACATTGCCCCGGCTACAGTAGTGCCTAAGACATTTAAAATGACATCTTTTATTACCTCAACTGGCTCTTCAGGCAGGTCATCAAATTTTGTCTCGCATATGTATTGTGAGATTGCCTTTTCAATCTCCATGTTGTTTCACCAGTATATATGATTAAACCAATAAAAAATAAGATGTCAAGCTTTTTTTTATAGATCTCTGAAAGAGTAAATTGAACGATTCCAGATTGTCATTGCGAAGCAATCTCTTCCAAATTGTCAATCCGAGCGAAGCGAAAAATCCCCCACCCCGTCATTTCGAGCGAAGCGAGAAATCTGTCGGGATTGCAACGCCCTCCGGGCTCGCAATGACTGATAACTATCTGCTCAAAGCGGATTCGCCTATGGCGGAAAGGCT
>JBBITW010000008.1:0-13717 GCA_037440525.1 Deltaproteobacteria bacterium | reverse complement strand
AGCGAAGCGAAAAATCCCCCACCCCGTCATTTCGAGCGAAGCGAGAAATCTGTCAGGATTGCCACGCAATGACTGATAAATATCTGCTCAAAGCGGATTCGCCTATGGCGGAAAGGCTTTTAGTAAAAAAATCGTTCAATTTAGGTAAAAATATTCTTATAGACTAAGAAGGTGGGATGAAAAAACCTTCACCTACCCACCGGCAGGATTTCCTCCCCTTAACCCCGTGGGGCTCTGTTGTAATATCATTTTATAGATTCCTAACTTTGCTCGGAATGACAAACTCGCCATAAACCTCATTGCGACATAACCTCCTTGGGGAGAGGATTACCTCACTCTCTTCCCTCTCCTCCAATTCGTGTTGAGAGCTTTATGGTGAGGGGGGAGAGGGAAGACTTGTGAGGTAGAGCTCCAAACCCTTCGAATGCGGACATTAAGAAATTAAATTGCTAACAATCACTTCACAAAAAAATAAAGCAATTTCAGGGTATTAATCATCAGTGCTAAACTATTATAGGTATCCGCTCGAAGGCTTTTTCACCCCACCTCCCAAGTCTATAAGATTCGTTTTAAATACTTTTTCAGGGGTCTAAATTTTTTTCTTGACAATCTACTTTTTTTAAAGTAGATTTTCTACATTAATTAAAATAAATGAGAGGATAGATTGGCTCGAAATAGAATTGAATTATTCAAAAAAGTAATGGCCATGGAGGAGGTTGAGGAGGTTCCTGCTATCCCTACAGTAAGTCGCTGGGTTGGAAGATTTTCAGGTTTTTCTATTAAAGAACTTTTTTATAATACAGAGGCCATGATAAAGGCTCAATTAAAGGCACAGGAAGCTATCGGTTATGATGCCTTATTTTGTTACTATGATGCCTTCTATATTCCACAGGCATTTGGGTGCCGTCTTATCTTTCTCTCAACCGGTGCAGATGTATCTCCACTGGAGATCAATAATGAGGAGGATATTAAAAGTCTGCCCATGCCGGATATTATTAAGGAAGGAAGGCTTCCTCTAATTTTAGATTTTGCAAAGGGGCTTGTGGGGTTACCTGATAGAAGGGTGCCAGTATTGGGACTTTTTGAAGGACCATTTACAACTTCTGCCCGAATAATGGGTGTTGAGAAGATGATGAGGTATTTAATTAAGAATAGGTCAATGGTTGAGAGAATGCTTGATAGGATTGAAACCTTTCTTTCAGGTTTTGGCAAGGCCCTTTTTGAGATTGGGATAGATGGCTTGATCATTGCAGACCCTGTAGGTTCATCAACAATGGTATCACCAAAGTTTTATAAAGAATTTGTTCTTCCTTTCCTGAAAAGATTGATTGGTAAATTAAGTGGCCCGGTCATCCTTCATGTCTGCGGGGATACTCAACCTATACTGCCTTTGATGGTGGAAACTGGTGCGAGGTTTCTAAGTCTTGATCAGTGTATGGATCTTAGACTGGCAAGGCAGATTATAGGTGACAGATGTGGAATTGGAGGAAATGTAGATCCAATTATACTGCTTAATGGAACACCTGAAGATGTGAGACAGGAGACCCTTAGGTGTCTCGAAATGGGAGGCAAAAAGGGGTATCTCCTGATGGCTGGTTGTGCTGTGCCTGCAGAAACCCCATTTGAAAATTTGAAGGCTATGATTGATGTGGCAAAGAGAAAAAGATAGATAATTTTTTTCGGGAGTAATTCTGGAGTGGATATTTTAAAGAATGATTCTTTATCCTTAAAGAACCAACCTATATTTGCAATTGGATTGGCATCAGTTCGTCTGGGTCTCTCCTTTTCTGCTTTGAGGATGTATGAAGAAGAGGGTCTCCTTATTCCCCATAGAACCTCTACAGGCAGGAGAATATATTCACTGGCTGACTTAGAATGGATAGATTGCATAAGAAAGGTAATAAAGGAGAGGGGTCTAAACATCGAGGGGATTCGAGAGATTCTAAGCCTCATCCCATGCTGGGAAGTATATCAGTGTTCAATGAAGGCAAGGGAGTCATGTGAGGGATATTTGAGTTCTCTAAAACCATGCTGGTCTTTGAAAAATAAGTCCTGTAGTAGGGGGCCAGAAGATTGCAGGGCCTGTGATGTTTATCTTAAAGCCTCCATGTGGCTTGGTGATCCCAAAGGATTCTGGAGGGAAATCTTAGAATTAAGAGGGAGACTCAGTGAGGATTTGAACCACGCAAAATACCAATCAATTCCTCCAAGAGACGTAGAGGCTTCCCCAATAAGAAAGAAAATGGTTTTATCAGAGAAGAGAAAGAGGGAGATCCTCAGAAAACTTAGTGATGGGGTCATAAAATTTGATGAATCAGCAGTAGTTGAGTCTGCGAGAGAGGCCATCAGTGAAGGAGTCGATGCCTTTGAGGCCATTATGGATGGTCTCGCTGCGGGAATGGAGATTGTGGGAGAACTTTATAACCGGCATGAGTATTTCGTCCCGGAGCTTCTGCTTTCTGCCGATGCACTATACGCAGGACTAAACATCCTGAAGCCCCATATCAAACCAGGGACATATGGGAAAGACTTACCAAAAGGAAAGGTAATTATTGGAACAATTGAGGGAGATGTCCACGATATAGGTAAGAACATCGTCAAGATGATGTTAGAGATAGCAGGCTTCTCAATTTATGATCTCGGAAAGGATGTTCCAATTGAGAGATTTGTTGAGGAACAGATTCGCACTGATTCGGACATTGTGGCTATATCAGCAATGATGACAACGACCATGATTGGAATGAAGAAGGCTGTTCAGATGATAAAGGAAAAGAATCCGAATGTGCCAATCATGCTTGGAGGTGCACCTCTGTCCTGGAAGGTTGCAGAGGTTTTTGGAGCAGATGGATATGCTGAATCTGCTTCGAACGTAGTAGAGGAGGCCATTAAGCTTATTAGGCAATTTCGTCAGATGAGAACGGGAAGGAATAGTTCGTGAGAAATTTAAAGAGAGAGAATTTAGACACCATATCGTGATTGGAGGATTAATTTATGCCATCAGAAGAGAGGACAAAGGAGATATTGAAGGGGCTACATGATGCAGTTGCTCAATTTGATGAAGATGAAGCACGAAGATGGGCAAAGATTGCACTTCAAGAGGGGATTGATCCATTTTATGCAACCATGGAAGGGCTTGCAAGCGGGATGATGGAGGCAGGGGAGAAGTATAATAAGAAGGAGTATTTTGTCCCGGAACTTCTCCTCTGTGCAGATGCCCTTTATGCAGGCCTCGATATCCTGAGGCCAGCCATTCAAGCCTCGGGAAGAAAGTCTGAGGTAAAGGGTTCTATTGTGCTCGGTGTGGTAGAAGGGGATGTCCATGATATAGGAAAGAACCTCGTTAAACTGATGTTTGAGGTGGCAGGATGGACGGTTTACGATCTTGGTAAGGATGTTCCCCTCGATAGATTTGTGGAAGAACAGATCAGAACTGATTCGGATATTGTTGGTATCTCAGCCCTCATGACCACGAGCATGCTAAATATGCCCGAGGTCATTAAAAGGATAAGAGCAAAAAATCCTAAGGTTAGAATCTTAATTGGTGGTGCTCCGGTTAATCCCGAAATTGCTGAAAAGTATGGGGCAGATGGTTATGCAAAAGATGCCGGCACAGCAGTGGATGAGGCCATGAGGCTCCTAAAATTGTTGAAGGATGAAGAGCTAAAGTAATCGGTTTGGGATTTATTAAATACTTTTCAGAGGTCTCTTTATGTAATCTTTAACCATAACCATTTGACGATATAGGAAACGGGCTTCATTGCCTTAAACTTAAAGAATTCCCTTATACGATGGAATGTAATCGTTTTGATAGATTGCCTTTAAGAGGAATTGGCAATGAATGGCAAGAAAAGAGAAGTTGAGAAGTTTATGGTTATCTTCCAACCTTCTGGTAGAAGGGGTTTTGTTAAGAAGGGGAAGACCATAAAAGAGGCTTCTATTCAATTAGGAGTTGATATTGAAGGAGTTTGTGGCGAGAAGGGTTTATGTGGAAAATGTAAGGTCAAGGTTGAGCAGGGTTTCTTTGAAAATTATGGAATCCAATCGAGCAGAAACCATCTCTCTCCGATTAACGAGACAGAGAAAAAATTTTTTAACAATGAGCAGGAGCGTGATGGTTATCGTCTGGCATGTCTGGCAAAAATCTTTGGAGATTTAGTAGTCTTTGTTCCTGAAGAGAGCAGAATGGGCAGGCAGGTAATCCGCAAGGAGGCACGGGATATAAGAATAGAGCTAAAGCCTGCAGTTAAAAAATTCTATGTCGAGATTAATAAAGCAACATTGGAAGATAATCTTGGGGACTGGGAGCGTCTTCAGGAGGTACTCGAGAGGGTTCATGGATTAAAGAACCTCTCAATTGACTACCAGGTGCTTATAAAATTGCAGGAGGTCATCCGTGAGGGGGATTGGAAGGTTACTGTCTCTATCTGGCATGAAAGGGAAGTTATCGAAGTTGAACCGGGATTTATAGATAGAGCCTATGGTCTGGCCGTAGATGTAGGAACCACAACAGTAGCAGGATACCTGTGTGATCTGAATGACGGAAGACTCATTGCAACAGCCTCAATGATGAATCCACAGGTGATCTATGGTGAGGATGTGATGTCTCGTATCACATATGCCATGTCGCATGAAGAGGGCCTTGAACAATTGAATAAGGCAATTCTAAATGGACTGAACTGGATTGCCAAAGAGACCTCCCGAATCGCAGGGATAAAGCCCAAGGATATTATTGATATGACCATTGTGGGAAATACCTGCATGCACCATCTCTTACTCAATATTGATCCTCGAAATATTGGACGGGCGCCATTTGTGCCTGCAATAAATCATTCCCTCGATATCAAGGCTCGTGATTTTGGATTCAAGCCTTCTTTAAAAGAAGGGGAGGGAAAACCCGCTCACGATACAGGGATAAGGATTGCTTCGGGGGCTTATGTTCATGTCCTTCCAATTGAGGCAGGATTTGTAGGGGCAGATAATGTGGGTGTATTGATTGCCGAAGAGCCTTATAAACAGGATGATGTTGAATTGATTATTGATATTGGCACAAATGGGGAGCTTGTGCTTGGAAATCGACATAGACTTATCTCATCCTCATGTGCAACAGGCCCTGCCTTCGAAGGTGCTGAGATTCGTTACGGGATGCGTGCAGCTTCAGGTGCTATTGAAAAGATAATAATAGATCCTAAGACCAAGGAGGTCCGATTCAAGGTTATTGATAAAGATGACTGGAATACGGAGATGAATGAAGTTAGGGCTAAAGGGATATGCGGCTCCGGGATCATAGATGGTATTTCGCAGATGTTTCTGGCGGGGATTATCGATCGCACAGGGCGTTTTAAAAAGGGTTTAAATACCCCTCGATATCGTGAAAATAATGGGGAACCTGAGTTTGTTATTGCATGGGCAGAGGAGACATCAATCGGTCAGGATATAGTCATCTCGCAGAGTGATGTGAGGGCGATTCAGCTCGCAAAGGGTGCGATGTATGCTGGAGCAAAGATCATGATGCGTCATTTCGGCGTGGAGAGGGTTGATAAGGTGATTCTGGCAGGGGCCTTTGGAAATTATATAGATAAGGTTTCTTCGGCAATTCTTGGACTCTTTCCGGATTGTGATATTGAAAATGTCCATTCTGTTGGAAACGCAGCAGGAGATGGGGCTCGTTTGGCCCTTCTAAATGTGGATAAGAGAATGGAGGCTGATTGGATAGCAAGAAAGGTAGATTACATTGAGCTGACCCTTGAACCTCAATTTGATAAGACATTTGCAGAGGCAATGTGGATTCCTCATATGAAGGACAGATTTCCACACCTTGCCAATCTTCTTCCCAATCAGGGTGAAATTAAAGACAATTAGGGTTTTGGATGTTTAAGTTCGATTTAGAACAAAAGGTATTCAATATAGGGGGCATAAATGTAGGAGGCCAATTGGGAGAGAACCCTCCCCTTCTAATAGGGAATATGTTTCAAAGGGGAGACCCAATTTTGGATGAGAGAAGGGAAGGGAAGTTTGACCGAAAGATGGCTGAAGAGAGAATCCATGAGCTTGAGCTAATTTCAAAGGAGACAGGTATACCATGTATGATTGCAATGGTTGCAAATTCTGAGGAAGAAATAAAAACATATATAGATTTTTTTATAAGCATCACAGAAATGCCATTTGCTATAGATATATGGAAAAGGGAGACGAGACTTGCCGCAGCACGCTATATTTCAAAACTCGGCCTTCAGGATCGTGCCCTTTATAATAGCATTACCCCATGGGACGATGATATTGATGCTCAGGTATTAGAACTTAAAGATTTGGGGATTAAGCATGTGGTCCTTCAGGTTTTTGATATGGAGGATAAGACACATAACGGGAGGGTGAAATCATTAAACTCATTACTTCCCATTGTGGAGAGGGGGAATTTTAAGAGCATCCTCGTTGATACAGCCGCTATGAATCTACCTGCCACAGTCTTTTCCTTAATTGCCAATTATCTCATAAAAAAGGAGTTTGGTTTACCTGTAGGACTTGCCCCTTCAAACGGCACATATATGTGGAGAAAGAGAGCAAGGGATATTGATAAAAATAAATTTCAGGCCATTGATGCTGGGGTTCATGCAATATCTGCGCTTTTTAGTGACTTTCTTCTCTTCGGGCCTTTAAGTGGGATGAGGAGGGTATTTTCAGCCGTAGCTGTAGCCTGTGGTATGCTTGGAGCATTAGCTTATCAGGAGAGGAATTTTTTACCCGAAGGGAGCCATCCTTTAAATATTCTATTTCCAGATGTTGTGGAGCAGTTTAGAAAAGAAAGGAAGTGATCATAAGCCGATGATTAATTCGAGGGAACGTGTGCTAAGAATTTTTAGAAGGGAGATGGTAGATTATATTCCAATCTTCAGTGGTATGGGAAATATCACAATTCATGGGCTTGAAAGATATGGCTGGAGATTTTCAGAGATTCATATAGACGGAAAAAAGATGGCAAAGATGGCCTCTTCAACGTATGAATTATTTGGCTTTGAATCTGTGGTTGTTCCTTTTGATCTGGGAGTGGAGGCAGAGGTCCTGGGAAGTGAGTTAAATTTCTATCATCATGCCACAGATATTCTCTATCCAACCATAAGCAGACACCCTGCTGAGAGGGTGGAGGATTTGAACCTGAAAATACCATCAGATATTGCGAATGCAGGAAGGATTCCATTGGTCACAGAGGCAATTGGAATATTAAAGAGTGAGTTCGGTGATAGGGTGGCAATTGGTTCATATGTCCTTGGTCCATATACACTCGCTGGTCAGCTCGTAGATATTTCAAACCTTGCAAAGGCAGCTTTTAAAAAGACAGATATGGTGAGCAGGTTGCTTGATCAACTGGCAAGTGTTCTCGTGGAGATTATTAAAATCTATAAATCTGCTGGTGCGGATTACATAACTGTTCGTGAAATGGGTGCTGGCCCGGACATATTAAGTCCTCGTATCTTTGAAATGCTTATTCGTCCTCATCTGAAGAGAATATTTTCAGAGATTGAATCGCCAAAGGTATTACATATCTGTGGTGATACAAATGCAATTGTTGATCAGATGGTTCTCTGCGGGGCAGATGCGATAAGCGTTGAGAAGAAGAACAATGTGGCTGAAACGAGGAGAAAACTTGGTAAAGATGTTTTGATTTTTGGGGAACTCGATGCCTTTGGAGTTCTTTCACAGGGAAGACCTGATGATGTTGAGAGGGCTGTCAAAGAGGCCATAGATGGAGGGGTAAATGCAATCTGGCCAGGATGTGATATCTGGCCAGTTGTTCCGAGGGAGAATATGGAGGCTCTTATGGCCGCCCGAAATAAATATGGTAAACTCGAAGACGCTTCTTTAGCTTAGATTATGACCCCTCTCGAAAATGTTTAAAATCTGTATTGAAAGATTTTCAACTTTTTGAAAGCTGTAAGTTTATTGGATGCCTTATTGAATAATTCTGGAGTGTTTTTTGATGGATATATGTTCAATGAAGCAAAAGAGAATCTTGAATTCTTTTTGGTATATATAAAGCCGGTTTAAAGAATGGTTCAGGGAGGGCCTAATTAAAATTGGCAGAGGGATTGTTTAATAGCTGACTGAAAATATTATATTTTGGATTCTTGGATTAGCTAATTTAATCAAATTGTTACGGGGGATTATAAAATGGCTAAGACTGAGGTAGTAAAAAGTGTATGTTGTCTCTGTTCGGCTTGTTGTGGTGTATTGATTACCTTGGAGTCTGGTAAACCGGTTGAAATTAAGGGAGACCCTGAGAGTCCGCCGAATCGGGGTGGTTTATGTAAAATAGGTCTGGCTTCGCTTGAGTATCTATATCATCCTGAGCGTCTCAGGCATCCTTTGAAAAGGGCTGGGGAGAGGGGCAGAGGTAACTGGAATCGAATCTCATGGGATGAGGCATTGAGTATTACAGCTGATGCATTAAATAAGGTTAAGCGAGAGTATGGTTCGCAGGCTGTAGTTATGGTGCATGGATCAGCAAAGGGAGCGATGGATACCCATTTGGTAAGGTTGGCAAATGCTTTTGGAACTCCTAATGTGGTATGTGCTGATCATGTCTGTCACGTGCCTAAGATGGTTGCTGCTGAGCTTACCTTTGGTTTTTTACCTATTGCTGAATATGGGCATCCGCCAGCATGTGTTGTGATATGGGGTTCAAATATTGCTGCAACAAGGTCAAATATATACAGAAATTTTCTTCAGGCTGTAAAGAGGGGCACAAAAGTTATTGCAATTGATCCTTTGGAGACGGGGATTGTCAAGATGGCAGACCTCTGGCTACAGGTTAGGCCAGGTTCGGATTTGGCATTGGCCTTGGGGATGATAAATGTAGTGATCAACGAGGGGCTTTATGACAGAGATTTTGTTGAGAATTGGACGGTGGGTTTTGATAAACTGAAGGCCCATGTCCAGGACTATTCTCCAGAGCGGGTGTCTGAGATTACTTGGATTCCGGCAGATCTTATTGTAAAGGCGACTAAAGTTTATGCTACGAATAGACCAAGCTATATAGAGTGGGGTAATGCAGTTGATCAGGGGCTAAATAGTTTTCAGACTTGTCGTGCTATTTCAATTTTGATGGCAATAACGGGGAATCTTGGGGTGCCTGGTGGAGAGGTTGAGGCGCTTGGGTCTGGGTTTCGTGATGCGGATCCAGACAAGTTATCATCGCAGATTGGCCTTCGAGGACGGTGGTCATATGAATTGGAGCTCCGGGATCAATTGTCATGGAAGGGACGAAAAGGTAAGGTCAGTCCTGATTTATTGGCGGATTTTAGATATGTTCTTCCCCAATCGGTTATAAAGGCGATCCTTGAGGGGGATCCTTATCCGATTCGTGCTATGTTTGTACAGGCATCTAATCCACTTTCATCCTGGCCAAATATCAAGAGGACATACCAGGCATTTAGAAAATTAGATTTTTTGGCGGTGTCTGACATGTTTATGACACCGACCGTAGCCATGGCGGACATTGTATTTCCGGTAGCCAGTTATCTTGAATTTGATGGTATACAGATGACACCAATGGGAACAATTGCCCAGGTTCAGCGAAAGGTTGCTCAGGTTGGGGAATGTCGGTCTGACCATGAGATCATAAGCGATTTGGCAAGAAGGATGGGGTTAGAAAGCTATGTTTGGGATAGAGCTGATGATATCTGGGAAGCCATTTTGGAGCCTGTAGGACTTACCTTCGAGGAATTTAAGAAAATAAATTTATTGACTGGTCCAAAGGAGGGTAAGAAATATAGGAATTATGAGCAGAGCGGGTTTAAGACCCCATCGGGAAAGGTTGAGCTGTATTCGAAACAGCTTGAAGAGTCTGGTTTCGATCCATTACCGATATATCATGAACCTCCTGAGACACCATATAGTGATCCTGAGTTGGGCAGAGAGTATCCTTTTCTTTGCACCACTGGGAAATCAGAAGTCTATCGCCATTCAGGTGGTAGGCAGATACCGAGTTTGAGACAATCTCATCCTGATCCATTTGTCATGATTCATCCTGATACGGCGAGCAAACTCGGGATCAAAGAGGGCGATTGGGTCTATATTGAAACCAAACGGGGCAGAATAAGGCAGAGGGCAACTTTATCAAAAGGTGTGAACCCACGAGTGGTATTTGTTGATCATGCCTGGTGGTTTCCTGAGAGAGACATAAATGATTTATTTTGTTTTGCGGAATCAAACTATAATGTGTTGACCAATGATCAACCTCCATTCAACAAAGAAATGGGTTCATTTAACATAAGGGGTTTAGCCTGCAAAATATCAAAGGAGCCTATATAAAAATTGGTAATCAGGGAATGGAAAATTATAGCCTAAGAGAAGATCGTTATCTTTGAAAATTGGGAAATATTGTAAAAATTTTTGTTGACAATCTAATTTATTATTTATATAGAAATTAAATTATTCCTCTCTTTGATTAAGGGGATATGAAGGTGGGTTAAGATGTAATTTTTTTAAAATAAAATTTTTAGAAGGAGGTTTGATATGGGAAAAAGGTTTTTTATTGGTTATTGGGTGGTTTTAATATTGGTTTCCATATTTTTTCTAACACTGAATGCCCTGGCAGTATCACCTAAGGTGATTGAGCTGAAAATGGCTCATATCATGCCCACAAAACATGTTCAGCACGTTCATGTGATGGTGCCCTTTGCAGAGGATGTAAATAAAGCAACCGAAGGCAGGGTCAAGATCACTATATATCCAGGTGGAGTCTTAGCAAAGGCACCAGATCAATTTGATGCTGCTGCGGCAGGTATTACAGATTTCGCTTATGGAGTACAAGCATATACCCCAGGAAAGTTTCCACTGACCTCTGTTCTGGAGCTCCCATTTTTATTTACCTCCGGGGCACACGGCACCAAAGTCTTCTGGGAACTATGGGAAAATATTCCTGAGCTTCGAAAGGAGTATCCTGGTGTTAAGGTATGCTGGCTCTGGACAGGAGATACAGGACAGCTATTCACTACCAAAAAACAGGTCCGCACAATGAGTGACTTCAAAGGCCTGAAAATTAGAACCCATTCTATGGTACTAAAATCAGCTCTTGAACTGCTTGGTGCTGTACCAGTGACAATGCCTATACCTGAACTTTATGAGAATTTACAGAAAGGAGTGATCGATGGATGCATTACTCCTTGGTCAGCAGTCTATGACTTTAGCCTTTATGAAGTTGTTCGCTTTGCCACTATGTCTAATTTTTACATACCGGCATTTTTTATGGTTATGAATCCTTCAGCTTTTGGCCGCTTATCTCCAAATGACCAAAAAATATTGGAAAGGATGATGGGAAAGCCAATGGGTGAAAAGGCGGCAAAGGTTTATGATGATGCCGCCCAACTTGGAATCGATTCTTTAAAAAAGGCCGGTGCTACTATTTATCCTCTCCCTCCGGAAGAAATGGAAAGGTGGGAAAAAACGGTTGATCCTGTATATAAAAAATGGATAAATGATATGGAAGCCAAAGGACTTCCAGGGAAGAAGGTTTATGAAGAGACAAGGAAATTGGCTAAAAAATACTTAAAGTAACTAAATCCTATTAAATTGGGCAATTTTTTATAAAATTCTTTAATTAATTCATTTGGTAGGAGCGAAGCGATGTGGCAATCTCATAGATTCCTCGCTTCGCTCGGAATGACAATCTGATAGAGATTGTTTCCATGCTTACGGTAGGCAGGGACATTGCCTCATAATGGGAATTTAGATTAATCATAAATAATGGAGTTTTTTAATGGTAAATTTGATCGAAAGGTTTATTTTCCCAATTATTAGATTAATTAATAAAGCTGGGTTGGGTATCCTCTTTGTGATGATGTTATTGACGGTAGCAGATGTCATCGGACGTTACTTCTTTAATTTTCCCATAGCAGGTGCCTTTGAACTCACGGAAGTCATGCTATCATTGCTGGTCTTCTTTTCTATAGCCTACACCCAGATCCATAAAGGGCACATTAGTATCGATATTATTTCATCACGATTATCACCAATGAAAAAGGCAATTATGGATACAGTAATGTATTTTCTCTGTTTGCTCCTTGCAATACTATTAACATGGCAATTAGGAGTTCATGCTAAGCGTTTATGGTTAGGGGGAAACGTCTCAGGTGTATTAGAGATTCCATATTATCCATTTGTAATACTACTAACTTTTGGAAGTGCACTTTTCTCTGTGGTTCTTATAGTGGATTTTCTTCGTTCACTTGCTAAGGTTTTGAGACATGAGTTCTGAGATAGTTGGCTTTATTGGAATAATCTTTCTTGTAGTCCTACTCGGACTCAGGATGCCGGTTGGTTTTTCCATGCTTATGACCGGGCTTCTGGGCTGCATTTATTTCACCACCATAAAGGCTGGACTTAGCAAGTTGGGCATAGAGGCTTATGCAAGTTCCACCATTTATGGTCTGAGCGTCATCCCTCTTTTCATGCTAATGGGGCAATTTCTTAGCTACAGTGGTCTTGCAGGTGATATTTACAGAGCTGTAAATACATGGTTAGGAAGGATTCGTGGTGGTTTGGCTATGGGCACTGTTGGTGCTTGTACTCTTTTTGGCGCTGTTTGTGGGTCAGTTATAGCTACCGCAGCAACTATTGCCTCTGTTGCCTTTCCTGAGATGAAAAGGTATGGTTATAAGGACAGCTTTTCTGCTGCGTGTATCGCTGGTTCAGCAGGTCTTGGTATCCTTATACCACCCAGCACAATCCTTGTTCTATACGGGATACTAACTTTAGAACCAATAGGAAAATTGTTGATTGCTGGTATATTACCAGGAATCCTTCAAGCCCTCCTGTTTATTATTACGATTTACATTCAGGTAAAACTGAATCCCCGTCTTGCACCACCATTAGGGCAGTCCAGAAATGTATTGGGAGAAAGGTTAAAACAGACGGCAAAAATATATCCCGTATTAGCATTATTCATATTAGTAATACTGGGAATATATTTTGGTGTTTTTTCTCCAACCGAAGGTGGTGCAGTTGGGGCTTTTTTAGCACTTATTTTCTCCCTCTCTAAAAGGCGTCTAAATTGGGATGGGATAAAGAATGCAATGGAAGAGGCAACGAGAGTCACTGCTATGATTTTCCTTATTATTATTGGGGCTAATATTTTTGGCACTTTTATGGCGATGACAAAAATTCCCACACAGGTTGTTGAGTTTGTCACAAGCCTTGGATTATCAAAATATGTAATTTTAGCAGCCATATATCTCTTTTATATAATTCTCGGCACCTTTATGGAAGGGATTGCTATACTTGTCCTCACGATTCCAATTATTTATCCACTTATAAAAAGTCTCGGATTCAGTGGCATCTGGTTTGGTGTAATTATGGTTATCATGCTCAATATTGGCACTGTTACACCTCCAGTTGGTATAATTGTCTATGTAACAGCTGGGATAGCCAAGGAGGTCCCAATGGAGAGCATATTCAAGGATGCTGTCCCAATGTGGTTAGCAATGATTGCCTGTGCTATTATCCTTACTGCCTTCCCTGAGGTTGCAACCTTCCTTGTAAGTCTTATGCGATGATGGAGGAGAGCTCTAAAAAAGTATTAAAACTATTCTTAATAGACTGGGGAGGTGGGGTGAAAAAGCCTTTGCCTGCATGAAGGCAGGAACTCATCCTTCTCACCTTAATCTTCTCCCAAAGGAGGCTGTGTCGTAATGTCATTCTGAGCCTTTAGCCGAAGAATCTATGT
>JBBITW010000007.1:24624-38519 GCA_037440525.1 Deltaproteobacteria bacterium | reverse complement strand
AGCGATTTTTTACTAAAAGCCTTTCCGCCAAAGGCGGATCAGTCATTGCGAGCCCAAAGGGCGTGGCAATCTTATAGATTCCTCGCTTCGCTCGGAATGGCAATTTAGTAAAGATTGCTTCGCCTCGCAACGACAATCTGAAATCGCTCAATTTAAATAGTAGGTTTTTCAGAATCATTTTCAATCCACTTAACGTAAACTGTAATACTAAATTTAAAAAATATTTTTATTTACGAGGGCTGATATTCTCCTTAACCCATTTAACTGCCTCCTCTATCGAAGTCCCTGGAGTAAATATTGCCTTTACCCCTGATTGCTGGAGATTGGGGATATCTTCCTCAGGAATGATTCCACCTCCGAAGACAACGATATCTTCTGCTCCTCTCTCTTTGAGAAGTCGAATCACTTCTGGGAAGATGTAATCATGAGCCCCTGAAAGTATGGAGAGCCCAATTGCGTCAACATCCTCCTGAACGGCAGTCAATACGATCTGCTCAGGTGTCTGATGAAGCCCTGTATAGATTACTTCGAAACCTGCATCACGAAAACCCCTTGCAATTACCTTTGCACCGCGATCATGTCCATCCAGTCCAGGTTTGGCAATAAGGATTCGAATCTTACGTTGCACATTTTGCTCCTGATAAAAGATTATCCCTTACATTTTTACGAAAGGGAATGGAATTAAAAATATCCTGGATCTGTATATCGACCGAAGACCTCCCTCCATACATC
This sequence comes from Deltaproteobacteria bacterium, assembly GCA_037440525.1. GTDB lineage: Bacteria > Desulfobacterota > BSN033 > BSN033 > UBA1163 > JBBITW01. The sequence goes on along the minus strand of JBBITW010000007.1, from coordinate 37,787 downwards.
ACAGATCTCCTGAATTGTGGCATACTCTCGCACCGCATTGATGAGGTAGGGCATGAGGTTTTCCCCGTTGATCGAGGCCTTTCTGATTTCGTCGAGACATTGCTTTACCTTCGCATTATTTCGGGTTTGTTTAACTTGTTTTAACCTCTTTAGTTGTCGCTCTTCAATCTCGGGCCTCATTCGCCATATTGTAATAGGAGGATGATCGGTCACATATTTATTGACACCTACAATTACCTTCTCCCCTGAGTCAATCTGTTTCTGAAATTGGTAAGCTGCCTCTGCAATCTCCATCTGGGGGTAACCCCTCTCAATTGCCTTGACCATGCCTCCCATTTCGTCAATCCTGTGAATGTAATCCCAGGCCTTCTTTTCAATTTCATCAGTGAGGGTCTCCACAAAATAGGAACCTGCAAGGGGGTCTATCGTGTTTGTAACTCCGGTCTCTTCGGCGAGGATCTGCTGTGTTCGAAGGGCAATGGTTGCCGCTTCCTCAGTTGGAATTGCATATGTTTCATCAAGGGAGTTTGTGTGGAGGGATTGTGTTCCCCCTAAGACTGCAGCCAGTGCTTCATAAGCAGTTCGAACCACATTGTTATAAGGCTGTTGAGCGGTTAATGAACATCCAGCAGTTTGAGTATGAAAACGAAGCATCCAGGAACGGGGATTTTTTGCCATAAAACGTTCTCGCATGATCTTTGCCCACATCCTGCGAGCAGCCCTGAATTTTGCAATCTCCTCAAAGAAGTCTATATGTGAATCGAAAAAGAAGGATAGTCTCGGGGCAAACTCATCCACATCAAGCCCCCTTTCTATTGCCGCTTCCACATATGCAATTCCGTCTGCCAGAGTGAAGGCAAGCTCCTGGACTGCTGTGGCTCCAGCCTCCCGAATATGATACCCGCTAATGCTTATTGTATTCCAACGAGGGACCTCTTTTGTGCAATACTCTATTGTATCGACGATGATTCGAAGGGAGGGTTTAGGAGGTAGCATAAATGTTTTTTGTGCAATGAATTCCTTGAGCATATCGTTCTGGATTGTCCCGCCGATCTCTTTTTTATCGACACCCTGTCTTTCTGCTACTACTATATACATAGCGAGAAGTATTGAGGCAGGTGGATTGATTGTCATGGACGTAGTCACCTTATCAAGCGGGATTTTATTGAATAATATCTCCATGTCCTTCAGTGTATCAATGGCGACTCCACATTTTCCAACCTCTCCCTTTGCCATAGGAGAATCACTATCGTATCCCATAAGGGTTGGATAGTGAAAGGCAATGGAAAGACCTGTCTCTCCATTTTCTAATAGATAGCGAAAGCGTTTATTTGTTTCCTCAGGGCCTCCAAGACCGGAAAACATCCTCATTGTCCAGAGTCTTCCACGATACATGGATGGATAGATTCCCCTCGTATAGGGATATAAACCAGGAAAACCTATATCTCTTAAATAATCCGTTTCTCTTATGTCTAAGGGGGTATAGAGGCTTTTTACCTCTAAATTGGATAGATTCGTAAAACGGGGAAGTCTTTCAGGGGTTTGGGAGAGGGCATTTGACATCTCCTTGAGCCATTTTTCCCTCTCCTCTTCAAGGTGTTTGAGTTCCTCCTCTTTATACATTAAAAACCACCCCCTTCTCAATCTTTTCGTTTAATTATGTATGTGATGTGGAATCTAGAGGTCTCTGAAAAAGTATTTAAAAAGAGTCTTATAGACTTGGGAGGTGGGGTGGAAAAGCCTTCGAGCGGATACCTCTAATAATTTAGCAATAATGATTAATACCTTGAAAATGCTTGATTTTCTTTTAAGCGATTGTTAGCAATTTAACTTCTTAATGTCCGCATTCGAAGGGTTTGGAACCCTACCTCCCCAGTCAATTCAAGACTTTTTCAGAGGTCTCATCTACAATACTTAACAATACAAAAACACGAATCACTTAAACCACTTTAAATCTCAATACCATTTCGGGCTTTTATGCCTTTTCCATAATAGTGTTTTCTCTCAACCATCTCTGTTACCAAATCTGCCTTCTCCAATATCTCGGGTCGGGCATTTCTTCCAGTCAGGATGAGCTCAACACCAGGGGGTTTATTATCGAGGAGATTGAGCATATCAGAAAGGGGAATGAGGTTGTAATCTATAGCTACATTTATTTCATCCAGAATTATAATATCATATTCACCCTCCTGGATCGCCTTCTCTGCGAGGGCAAAACCTTCTCGGGCAAATTTTATATCAATTGGGTCAGGTATATCCTTTGAGACGAATGTTTCTCGTCCCATCTGTTTTATTGTCAAATATGGAGATAGCTTCTTTGCGGCCTCTAATTCACCATAGTTAATATTACCTTTCATGAATTGGATAATTAAGACTTTTAATCCATGTCCTATGGCCCTGAGGGCAAGTCCAAGGGCAGCAGTGGTTTTCCCTTTTCCACTCCCTGTATAGACTTGGATAAGACCCTTTTCCATAATCGAAAACCGTCTCGTTACTAACAGATTTCCCTTATTTGAGCGATGATCTGCTCAGTTTTAAAATGTCTGAGACTTATTGCACCTGAAGGGCAGGTTGCATTACAGGCCCCACAACCCTTGCACAGGGCCTCATTGACCTTCATTACCTTTCTATAGGGATCAAGTTTTAAGGCTCGATATTCGCATATCTGTTCGCAAAGACCGCATCCTGCACATAAAAGGTTATCCACTTGAGCTGTGATGGGTTCTATTCTTACCCTTCCTGCAAAGAGGGGTGTTGTGGCCTTTGAGGCTGCGCCATGTGCCTGGGAAATAGTGTCACAGATATCTTTTGGTCCCTGACAGGTACCTGCCAGAAATATTCCATCAGTTGCCGTATCGAGTGGTCTAAGCTTTGGATGGATCTCAAGATAAAAATGATCTGTTCCCTGTGTAAGTTTTAAAAGATTTCTCAATTGCTCTCCGTCATTCCTCTGGGTGAGGCCTGTGGCTAAAACAACAAGATCTACCTCTTCTTCATAGGGTTCTCCAAGAAGTTCATCCTCTGCTTTCACAACCAACTTTTCATTCCTTCTATAAATCTCAGAGGGGATTCCCTTTCTATAAATGACACCTCTCTTCTGAACATTTTCATAGAATTGTTCATATCCCTTGCCGAAGGCACGTATATCCATATAGCAGACGGTTACACGAGCATCGGGGATATGTTCTTTTATTAGATAGGCCTGTTTGGCTGTATACATACAGCAGACCCTTGAACAGTATTCGTTTCCAACTGTCTTATCCCTTGAGCCTACACACTGGATGAAGATGATACTTTTGGGTTCTTTTCCATCAATCTGAAGCTTACCTCTTGTGGGTCCACTCTGGGAGAGAAGTCTCTCAAGCTCAAGGGCTGTAATCACATTATTATATTTTTTATATCCAAATTCTGGTTTAAGCGAAGGGTCGAATGGATCGTATCCTGTTGCTACGATGATCGTTCCTATATCGAGCCATAATTCCATCCCAAGTTCTTCAAACCTTATAGCCCCTTCAGGGCATACCTCTCTGCATCTTCCACATTCACCTTTCTGAAGGTAGAGGCAGTTTTTTTGATCTATTGTATAGGAGAAAGGTGTTGCATAAGGAGATGGAAGATAGATAGCAGGCCTATCTGTCAGTCCCATGTCAAACTCACTGGGTACCATAACTGGACATACCTCTTCACATCTTTTACAGCAATTACATTTCTCCTTATCAACATATCGAGGATTGACTTTTATCTTGATTTTAAAATTGCCTAAAAAACCTTCAACCTCCTCTATCTCGGATTGCGTGAGAAGGTGAATAAGAGGATTTTTCTCCACCTCTTTCATCTTAGGTGCCAATATGTTAGATACATCCTCCAGATTTGGAAAGAGGCGGTTCCATTTTGCAAGGTGACCTCCAATAGTAGGAGCCTTCTCTATAAGGTAGACTTCAAAACCAGAGTTTGCAATATCGAGGCTTGCCTGAATACCTGCGATTCCACCTCCTATTACCATTACAGAAGGGATAACCCCAACCTCTTTCTCTTTTAGAGGTTCATGAAGGGAGACCTTTGCCACAGCAGATGCAACAAGATCCATTGCCTTCCTTGTAGCTTCTTCTTTATCGGAATGAACCCAAGAACATTGTTCCCTGATATTCGCCATTTCAAAGAAGTATGGATTTAACCCCGAAGACCTCAGCACATTTCTATAGGTTAATTCATGCATTCTCGGGGAACAGGCAGCAACAACGACTCTATCAAGCCCGATATTCTTTATATCATTCTTGATCAAGTCCTGTCCTGGATCGGAACACATATACTGATAGTTTCGAGCCACGCAGACATTTGGAAGAATTTTAGCAAACTCGGTTAACCTTTCAACATCAACCGTGGCCGAAATATTAATCCCACAATGGCAGATATAGACGCCGATCTTCATTCTTCGTGATTGGTGATTCGTGACTCGTGATTGGTATAAATGTTTTTACGATTCACCATTCACGGATCACGTTTCACGATTTTTTTCCTTTTGCTAAAATGGCACAGGCCAGAGAAGCAGCTCCACTTGCCTGAGCTACCGTATCAGGAATATCCTTGGGCCCCTGACAGCATCCTGCGAGGAAAACCCCGTCAAGTTTAGTTCTAACTGGATCATGTCCTTCTGCCTCAGCATAGAATCCATCAGGAGATTTCTCAAGTCCAATTATTTCTTTCAAAATATCATCTTCCTGCCTCGAAACAAGGCCTGTTGCGAGAACAACAAGGTCTGCCTCCAGCTCAAATGGCTCTCCAAGAAGTGTATCTTCTCCCCTTATAATCAGTTTCCCGTTTCTTCGATAGATTTCAGATGGATTTGCCCTCCTGTAAACGATATTCTCCTTCTGAACCCTCTCATAGAATTCTTCAAAACCTTTTCCAAAGGCCCTTACATCCATATAGAGTACAGTGATAAGGGCATCGGGGAGTTTATCCCTTAAAAGATGTGCCTGTTTAGCGGTATACATACAGCATACCCTTGAACAATATTCATTGCCAACTGTCTTATCCCTTGATCCCACACAGTGGATGAAGACTATGGATTGAGGTTTCTTACCGGCAATAAGTATTTCACCCTGCGTAGGGCCAGAGGCAGAACATAGCCTTTCCAATTCAAGACCCTGAAGCACATTTGGATACAGGCCGTATCCAAATTCAGGTTTCTTTCTTGGATCGAATGGATCAAACCCTGTGGCCAAAATGATCGCTCCAACATTGAGTTCAATCATATACTCCTTCTGCTCAAAATCTATAGCCCCTGCCTTACAGGCCTCGACACATGCCTTTTTACATTTACCTCTGCTAAGCAGGAGGCAGTCCTTTTCATCGATTGTGGCCTTAAGGGGGACAGCTTGAGGAAATGGGATATAGATTGCTCTTCGCCGCGACATCCCCATATTAAATTCTGATGGGACGCCCTTTTTTAAAACACATGCTTCAATGCAATCGCCACAGCCTGTGCATTTGCTCCAATTTACAAATGTTGGTTTCCTCCTGATCTTTACCTTGAAGTTTCCGGCCTTACCTTTAATTTCAACAACTTCAGAATAGGTTAGGAGGTTTATATTTGGATGATTGGCGGTGTCAACCATTTTTGGTGTGATGATACAGGCAGAGCAATCGAGGGTAGGGAAGGTCTTATCCAGTTGAGCCATATGACCGCCGATTGAGGGGTCCTTTTCAACAAGATAGACCTTGAATCCCTTGTCAGCGATATCGAGGGCTGCCTGCATCCCTGCAATGCCAGCACCAATGATAAGTGCTTCGGGAATCACATCATTTAATTTGTCATCCTTCATAATCATTTTATTTTTCCAATCAATGCAGAGGCAATGGTGTTTTTCTGAATCTCCTTTGTGCCTTCATAAATCTCTGTAATCTTTGCATCTCTATAAAAACGCTCCACTTCATATTCTGTTATATATCCATAGCCTCCGAAGATTTGAATCGCCTCATCCGCCACCTCTACTGCAACCCTTCCTGAAAACATCTTTGCCATCGATGTCAATTTAGGATCTATTCGTTTCTGATCAAAGTTCCAAGCAGCCTTATAGGTTATAAGACGGGCAAGTTCTATCTTTGTTGCCATATCTGCAAGTTTGTGCTGGGTTATCTGAAAATCTACCAATTTCCTCCCAAACTGTTCCCTCTGTCGCGAGTAATCGAGGGCTCGATCAAAGGCCCCCTGGGCAATACCAACTGCCTGGGCTGCGATCTCAACCCTGCTTTCATCGAAGAATTCCAGAACCTGATAGAATCCCTTATTCTCCTCTCCAACCAGATGATCCAAAGGAACCTTTACATCATTAAAGGAGAGCTCTGCGGTGGATGTCATATTGATTCCCATTTTTGGAGATATCTCTGTGGCCTCTAAGCCTTTTGCTCCCTTTTCAACAATTATCGTGCACTGCCCACGATAAGGAGGCCTTGCGAGGGGATCGGTTTGACAGAGGACAATAAAGAAATCTGCAATCGTTCCATTGGTAATAAAAGTCTTTGTCCCGTTGATAACAAAAAGGCTACCATCCTTTCTGGCTAATGTGGAGAGATTCGTGATATCACTTCCATGATCAGGTTCTGTATAGGCACCAGCGGAGATTGATTCTCCCCGTGCAACAGGTATAAGGTATTTCTTCTTCTGTTCATGTGAGCCAAAACGAAGTATAACCTCCGAGGAGAAGTCAACGAGACTCAGTGCAATTCCCACACCTGAATCCTTTCTGCAGAACTCTTCTACAATCAGAATATTTTCAATAAGGCCATAGTCCTGTCCACCATATTCTTCGGGGAAATGGATACCCACAAACCCCAATTTGGCCGCCTTCTTCCATATCTCCCGAGGAAATGTATGTGTCCTCTCCCATTCTAAGAACTTCTCTTTATCATATTCACCCTGAATAAATTCCCTTGCCGCCTTCTGAATATCCTTCTGCTCATCGTTGAGCTCAAAATCCATGGCCAACCTCTTGGTGAAAGGATAATTTTTGGAATATATGATTTTCTATCTTTGTTTCATCTCTTTTACTTTATCTTTCAACACAGGAACGATTTTAAATAAATCTCCAACAATCCCATAATGAGCAACACCAAATATGGGTGCCTTTGGATCCTTATTTATAGCTATGACAGTGCCTGCACCCTTCATACCTGCAATGTGTTGAAAGGCGCCACTAATCCCTATGGCGATATAGACTTTTGGTTTTACAGTTTTTCCTGAGGTTCCAACCTGACAGCTTTTGGGAAGCCATTTCTTATCCACCACAGGACGCGAGCAGGCGAGGGCGCCTCCGAGGGCATCTGCCAGTTCCTTCACCATAGGGATATTTCCTGGTTCCTTAATCCCTCTTCCAACAGATACCAGGATGTCGGCCTGTGTAATATCTACTTCTCCCGCAGCGGCCTCCACGTATTGTATGAATCTTCGGGCAAGTGCTTCATCTGTAAGCGGGGATTGAATTCTAATCACCTCTCCTGAAAGATCAGGTTTTTCAAGAACAGGGAAAGCCCCTGCTCTTATGGTCATCATATAAGGTCCCTTCTTCAGAAAGGAAACCTCAGCATTAACCTTTCCACCATAGATTTGGCGTGTAAGAGAAAAATTCTCCCCCTTTATTTCTATCCCTATACAATCTGTGGCCAGCGGGATATTTAATTGTGCTGCCAAGCTTGGCGCAAGATCCATTCCAAATGACGTATGGCCGATCATGGTTAGCAATGGTTTTCTTTCATTGATCAGTTGAGTAAGGACCTTCTTATAAGTTTCATAGTTATAATATTCAAGCCGATCATCTTCCACAAGAAGCACCCTGTGGGCCTTTGGTTTAAGGGCCTCTGCAAATTGGTCCATTCCCTTACCGAGAAGGGCTACCGAAATCTCTGAATTTAGAATTTCTGAAATTTCTCTCCCTTTTGAGAGCATCTCCCATGTAATATCTCTTAGTTCTCGCCGTCGATGTTCCGCCAAGATGATAATCTCATTCATTTAGGCCAACCCTCCTTTGTCCTTCAAGATATTAAATACCTTAATCGATATCTCCTCAGGTTTTCCCTCAAGAATCTCAGCCCCTTCACCAGTAGGTGGCAGGAATACCCTTTCCAATTTTATATCTGAACCCGAAAGCCCAACTTCTTCAGGTCTCAGATTGAGCTCCGCTGTCCCGAGGGTTTTTATCTCTTTTTTAGCAACTTTTCTAATGCCCATAATAGAAACATAACGAGGTTCATTAATTCCTGTTTGTATAGTAAGCAGGGCAGGGGGGACAACTTCGAGAACCTCTTCCAGACCTCCTTCCAATTCTCTATGAACCTTCAAATTCTTTTCCTGAACCTCTATGCGTGTAACTATGGAGACATGAGGTATTCCAAGAAGTTGAGCAATTACCCCACCAACCTGTCCATAGCCATCATCTTCAGCCTGAGTTCCTGTAAGGATGAGGTCATAAGGAATCTTTCTTATGGCCTCTGAAAGGATCTTTGCCGTTGCAAAACCATCTGATTCGCTAAAGGCAGGATCTGAGAGCCGAATGGCCTCATCAGCACCCATTGCCAAACATTTTCTTAATGTTTCATTAAAATCCTCTCCCCCAACGGTAAGAACGGTTACAGTCCCTCCATACTTTTCTTTTAGAAGGATTGCCTCTTCTATGGCATAGCTATCCCATTCATTGAGATCGAATGCAAGCCCACTCTTGTCGATGTCCTTTCCTGATTTATCGATTGTGATATCGGCCTCAGCAGTATCAGGAACCCTTTTCACACAGACTATGATATTCATTCATTTCCCTCCTTTTATCCTTATAAATTCTTTTAAATTTTTATTCAACAGATTGAACCAGCAATTCAGCGATATCCATCACATGGATTTTATCCTCATAGTTAGAGGTCTTAACTGCATCTTCAAGGGTTAGAAGACAGAAGGGGCAGGCTGTAACAATAGTATCTACGCCCAACTCCGAAGCATCTTTAATTCGAATCTCCGAAAGACGCTGGCCACCTTCTGATGAAGACTCCACCCACATCCTTCCACCTCCACCTTCGCAACAGAGACTCCTTTCACGGGAACGTTCCAGTTCTTTAAATACAAGGCCAGGTATAGAGTTGAGAAGGATTCTCGGTTCATCGAAGATGGCATTCTGTTTCCCAAGGAAGCATGGATCGTGGTAAGTTACAACCTTTTTAATCTCCTTTTTTAAAGAGAGTTTTCCCTCCTCAAGACATTTAGCTAAGAGCTGGGTTGTATGAAGAACTTCAAATTTTCCCTGTGGGTATTCATTTTTTAATGTATTAAAACCATGGGGACAGGCTGTGAATATACGTTCGATATTATGGGATTCGATGTGATTAATATTCCCCTGGACAAGCTCTTCGAAAAGACCTGCCTCTCCCATCCTCCTTATCTCATTACCACAACACTGTTCATCATTACCCAATATCCCGAAATCAATCCCTGTGTGTTGGAGAATAGAAACAAGGGATTTTGCTATCTCCTGAATCCTCGGATCTGAAGAGGCTGTGCAGCCTACGAAATAGAGATATTCTGCCCGATCTCCTTGAGAGAAATCCTTCACCTTAATACCTTCAGGCAGGTTTCTGATCCATTCACTCCTCTTGCTTTTGGGTTTCCCCCAAGGGTTTCCATGCTTGTAGGCATTTTCCATAGCTTCAATGATCGTCTTAGGAATATGACCCTCTTCAACCAGTGTCCCCCTTATTCCGATGATGAGGTCCATGGGCTTAAGCCCCCTCGGACAGCGAAGTGTACATGTTTTACATGTTGTGCAATCCCATATCTCTTCCCTATCTCCTATTTGGTTCAAAATCCTTCCCAGGATACCCTCCAGCATAAGCCTGCGGATGTTTAGCCTTGATTTGAGCGAGACTGGACACCCCCCTGTACATTTCCCGCATTGAAAGCAACCATAGAGCTCAAACCTTTCAGCAAATGTTTGCTCAGATAAATCCATTTATTTAGATCCTCCTGATGAAAACCTGAAATCAGAATAATGAAATTACTGCCTCCGGCAGACGATACAATTTATAATTTTGAAACTCTATTATTTCAATATCTCCCTTGAAATAACAATTCGTTGAACCTCAGATGTTCCCTCATATAAAGTTGTTCCAATAATATCCCTCAAGTAACGCTCTACAGGATAGTCTTTAGTATATCCATATCCCCCTAACATCTGAATTGCACGTATTGCAACATTTCTTGCTGTCTCAGTAGCAAAAAGTTTTGCCATAGAGGCCTCTTTTGTAAAGGGCTGTCTATTCTCCTTCAGGTAAGCAGCTCGCAAAACCAGAAGCTGTGCAGCTTCTAATTCTGTATAAGAATCTGCAATCATCCACTGAATCGCCTCAAAGCTTGAAAGGGGCCTGCCAAAGGCCTCTCTCTTTTTTACATATTTTGTAGCAAAGTCAATAGCCGCAAATCCCACACCTATGGCTAATGACCCAATACCTATCCTTCCCCCATCAAGTTCAATCATGGCAATCTTAAAACCATCTCCCTCTTGACCTAAAAGGCAGATTGCCGGGACGGTACAGTTGTCAAAGACGAGTTCGTTTATTGGAGATGCCCTCTGGCCCATCTTATCTTCAGTCCTTTCCACAATGAACCCAGGGGTTCCCTTTTCTACCACGAATGCGCTGATACCTTTTCCCTTTTTGGAGTTGGGGTCTGTGACTGCCCAGGTTACAGTAACCCCCGATACCTCTCCACTTGTAATAAGCGTTTTTACTCCGTTGATAACATAAGTATCATTTTGTCGGATAGCAGTCGTTCGAATGTTTGCAGCATCAGATCCGGCCTGAGGTTCTGTCAATGCAAATGAGCCTGCAGGATACTCACCGCTACAAATCTTGGGGAGATGTTTTCTTCTTATTTCCTCATGCCCGAACTCATATATTACCTCTGCAACCATATTGGTTACAGCCGTTGTAACGGCATGGGAGGCACAACCCTTTGCGATCTCTGTGATTGCAAGGCTATATGCAATCACACCAGCCTCAGATCCACCATATTCTGAAGGTATATTCATTCCCATCAAACCAAGTTCTGCCATCTTTTTAATATTTCTGTAAGGGAAATTTTTCTCTTCATCAAAAAGCGAAGCAACAGGTTTTATCTCCTTTTCTGTAAACTCCCTTACTGCATCCCTTATCATCTCTTGTTCAGGGGTGAGTTTGAAATCCATTGTCTTCTCAAAGGGTTCGAGGTTTCAAGGATTCATGGATTCAAGTATTAAAATAGTTAGAAAATCTTTCTTTTTTCCCTTGTCCCCTTGAATCCTTAATAGCTATAGAAACCTCTTCCTGTCTTTCGACCCAGATAACCTGCGTCAACATACTTTTTAAGAAGTGGACAAGGACGATACTTGGAGTCCCCAAGACCCTTATGGAGCACTTCCATAACGGCCAGACATGTATCAAGACCTATCAGGTCAGCCAGCGCTAGAGGCCCCATTGGATGATTGGCTCCGAGTTTCATTACTGTATCAATTGCTTCTGGTGTTCCTACTCCTTCATAGAGGGCATAGATTGCTTCATTAATCATTGGCATAAGGATTCGGTTTGATATGAAGCCCGGAAAGTCATTGGCCTCAACAGGGGTCTTTCCCATATTTTGGGCAAGGGATTTGACTACATCAAAGGTTTCCTGGGATGTTTGAAGTCCACGGATAATCTCTACAAGTTGCATGACAGGGACAGGGTTCATGAAATGCATCCCGATCACCTTGGAAGGTCTTTTTGTAGCAGAAGCAATCTTTGTTATAGAGATGGAGGAGGTATTGGTAGAAAGGATTATATCCTTCCGACAGAGTTGATCCAATGCTTTAAATATATCAAGTTTGAGAGATTCATTTTCCGTTGCGGCCTCTATTATGAAATCGACCCCCGCCATATCTTCAATTTTAATTGTCCCTTTTATCTTTGCCTGAATCTCTTCTTTTCTTTGAGAGGTTATCTTCCCCTTTTCTACCATTCGATCCAAATTCTTAGATATGGTTGCCATTCCTTTCTGGATTAAGGAGTCAGAAATATCACTCATCAAAACCTGAAATCCTGATTGGGCTCCCACCTGAGCTATGCCATTTCCCATCTGACCAGCACCTATGACACCGATCTTCTTGATTTCCATATCTCCTCCTTTTATATCTTTTGTTTTGAAAGATTACCCATTATCTATTTTCTGCCTTTTTGAGCTCTTCGCCTGCATTCAGTTTATTATGAATTTTTTCTTTATAGCTTAGAATATCTGTCTTCAATTTAACAAGGTTATTGATACGTTCATCTATCTTTTCTACATGATTGTCCAGTAACTCTAATAAACGAGATAAGACTTTCTTGTTTGTTCTGTGAATCCGATATATATCCTCCAGTTCGGCCATCTCAGAAAGGGTAAGACCAAGATGCTTGAGCCTCAAGATAAATTTTAATCTCTGATAATCCTCATCTGTATAAACCCTTTTCCCACCCTCTATACGTTTGATAGAATCAAGAAGTCCTATCTCTTCGTAATATCTGATTGTTCGAGGGCTCAGGTTTAAGAGATTTGCCAGTTCACCAATTTTATAATATTTTAACCCATCTATTCTCATTAGACCACTTTACGTAAACTGACAAATTATGGGGAAAAAAATAGTGAAATAATGGAATATTTAAAGATTGGATTTTATTTAAGTCCAAAAATAATCTTTTTCCCAATATTCCATTACTTACTATACAGATGGCCATTTTCCTATTGAGAGCACATCATAACCTGACTTCTCCAAATCTTTCACAATATCATGGTATTCTTCTGTCTGGATACGAATAGCTGCAATCCTTTTGCCATCCACCAGAAAAGAAGGTGTAACTATGCTTATAATATTGATATTGTGTTTCTTCATCACTTCAAGAATACCAAGCATTGAGCCAGGCTTATCTTCGAGGGCTATGGTTAGACGTGTCCCTTTCTGTTTGGTCCCAAATATATCTACAAGGTGAGCCATTGCATCGGTTTCTGTGAAGATACCATAAAGCTTTTCACCTTCAAGAACAGGAAGACACCCGATCTTATGTTCAACCATCAATTGAACAGCCTCTTCGATTAATGTATCAGGGGTAATTGTGATCAATTTCTCCTTTGGGGTCAT
>JBBITW010000007.1:13868-24606 GCA_037440525.1 Deltaproteobacteria bacterium | reverse complement strand
CCCGAGGAGATAGTTCAGTTCCTGAACACTTAGAAGTGTTGCATGGGAAGGGGCAGCTTCTCTTATGTCCCGATCAGTAACAATCCCAATGATTCGATTCTCTTTATCCACAACCGGAAGATGTCTCACCCCTTTTTCCTGGATTAGATTTCGAGCCTCAAAAAAGTTTGCATCGGGGCTGATGGTGATTGGATTTCTCCTTATCTTTTCTCTCATAAACCCTTTGTAATCTATTTTCATAATCCCTACCTCCTTAATTGATCTCAATCTAATTTAGCACATTTAACAAACTCCCGTCAAAATAATTAATTCAATTTTTATTCCCAGGTTCTCTGGTCTTCAATCTTCTTTGCCCTTTCATGAATTGTTCCTCTTTGAACAAATCGAGCCTCCCCCCTTAATTTCATCACATCTCGAATAGAGTTTTCGATTTCTTCCCTTAATCTATCAGAAGGAACAAACTCTTCTTTAAGTTCGATAAGAAATTCCATTTCGTCCTTATGATCTTTTCTAAAAACCCTTACTTGATATTTTTCTATCTCAGGATGTCTTGAAGCAACCTCGTCAACCTGGCCTGGGTGAATAAAGAGACCTCGAACCTTTGTAACCTGGTCCACCCTCCCCATAATCTTAATCAACCTTGACGAGGTTCTTCCACATGGACAAAGGGAATCTGATAGGATTGAGAGATCACCTGTTCCAAATCGGATTAAAGGATATACCCTGTTGAAGGTTGTTGCAACAACTTCTCCTATTTTACCTGGACCAAGTTGTTTGCTGCTCTCTGGGTCCACGATCTCTACAATTTTATCATCAGGTATATGCATTCCATTCTTTTTTAAACATTCATATCCAAGGCATCCAATATCAGCTGTTCCATAGGTTTGACGTATAATCATTCCAAACTTCTCTTCTAATTTTTCTCGTAAAGATTCCGGCAACATCTCGGCAGCCACGAAACCGACCTTAAGGTTTAAATCCCTTTTTAAATCCAATCCCATTTCTTCTGCTTTCTCTGCAATATTGAGAAGGAAACTTGGTGTTCCACAGAATCCCACAACTTTAAGGGTCTTTAAAATATTTACCTGCTGTTCTGTACTACCAACCCCTGTTGGTATAACAACGCAGCCAATTCGATGAAGTGAATTATCAACCATATGTAATGCAAATGGAACCATATGATGGCTGAATGTATTGATGACGAGATCCCCTGGCCTGAATCCACACGCATACATTCCCTGAGCCCAGCCCAATTCTGTATAATCAGTCTCTCCCGGTTCATAGATTGGGCCAGGGGATATATAGATCCTTCTCAATTCCTGAATGGGAACTCCTTCAAATCCACCAAAAGGTGGGTCTTTCTTCTGAAGTTCAACCAAATCAGACTTTTTAGTCACCGGAATTTTTTCAAGATCCTTTATGGTTTGAATATCTTTGGGCTTCAATCCCACAGAATCCATCTTATTTTTAAAGGCGGTAGAATTTTTATATGCATACTGAATAATCCCTCGAAGTTTTTGATTTAGATATTCGATTCGTCTTTTGTTAGGCATGGTCTCAAGACTTTTCTTAAAATAGCCAGAGGTACGATCAGTAGGATCGTGTTTTATCATAGGAGATCTCCTGTAAGATAAATAATGGTTAATTAGCAATGGTCATTTATCATTGAGAGCTCTGAAAAAGTCCTGAAATGTCTGGGGATGTAAGGTTCTAAACCATTCGAATGCGGACATTAAGAAGGTAGATTGCTTCCAATCGCCTCAAAGAAAATCAAGCATTTTCAGGGTATTAATCAATAGTGCCATACTATTCTCAGTATCCGCTCGAAGCCTTTTTCACCCCACCTCCCCAGTCCAAAAATTCGTTTTTAATACTTTTTCAGAGACCTCGAATTTTTCCCTTGACAATTGTCAATAGACAATTGGTGAAGAACTTCTTAAAATTGCAAATGATCATTGCTCTATTCTCTGGTTTGCTCGGGGACCTTGCTCTAATTTTATTTTAAATATTCCTATAAGGCCCCCAAGCATACCATCTATTATTTTTTAGGAAAATTTCCCTCAAAGGGGACAATGATGTCTCCCTTCTCGGTTGAGAAGGTTGCCTGTCCTTCTCTAACCTTTATTCCAAATTTAAAATCTCCTATTTCCGTATACCATTTTTTAATCACATCGACAGGTTTAAGATTCAAAGCCTTAATCTTTGGTGCCTGAGCAACCAGTAAAGTCAAATTCATAGTCATTGAATCCAGGACACTTACCACTCTATATTGGTTCTTTGTATTAGGAGGAAAGTATATTTGATCATAATAAGTTGGCATTGCAATTTCGATATCATTCCCAGGGGCAGCCTCAAAGGAAATTGAGAATTTAAAATTTTCTAACTTTATGTTATAGCCACTTTGATTCTCGATATTAAAAACAAAACCCAAAACCATTGGAGTACGCGTAGGGAGATCAGCCCATGGGAAATAGCTTTGGACCTCAACTCGTTCCAAAGTTACCTTTGGTTTTCCTGCCTCTTCTGTTGGAAGGAGGCCAGGTTTACAGGCTGTTAACCCCGAAAAAGTAAATATACTCAATATCAGGATTGAAATTAATCTTCGCATAATATACCTCCTTTTTATTGTGTTACGTGTATGATGAGTAGTGACTCGTAAATGGATTTAAATAAAAAGATTCACGAATCACGATTCACGAGTCACGAAATTATGTGAGCCACCTTTTCCTTCTTTTATAATGCTTCACCTGTCTGAAACTCTTTCTTTCGCCTATATCAGAGAGGCCTAAATAGAAATCTCTGATATCTGGGTTCTCCTTCAATTTTTCAGCGGTATCATGCATTACAAGTCTTCCATTTTCTAACACATATGCATAGGGAGCAACTGTAAGGGCCAATTTCACATTCTGCTCAACCAGAAGAAGAGGAATCTTCTCTTCCTTATTTAATTTTGTGATAATGTCAAAGATTTCCTTTATTAGAAGAGGAGCAAGCCCCATGGAAGGTTCGTCAAGAAGCATCAGCTTCGGATGAGCCATAAGAGCCCTTCCGATCACAGTCATCTGTTGTTCACCCCCACTGACGAAGCCTGCAAGGACATTGCGCCTTTCGATCAACCTTGGGAAATAGTGATAAACCATATCAAGCCTTTCCCTGATTGCTGAACCATCTCCTCTTAAATGAGCTCCTACTCTGAGATTTTCTTCAACAGTTAGATGTTCAAATACCCTTCTTCCTTCGATGATCTGAAAGATCCCCCTTCGGGCTATTTCTTCGGCAGAAAGATGATGAATCTTTTCACCCATAAACTCAATTGATCCGTCGGTCACTTCTCCATCCTCATGTTTTAGAAGGCCAGAAATGGATTTAAGCGTAGTCGATTTTCCTGCCCCGTTTGCTCCAAGGAGGGCAACAATTCCTCCGTAGGGAACTTCAATAGAAACACCTTTCAATACTAATATAACCTCATGATACATAACCTCAATATTGTTGAGTTTCAAAATGACATCTGATCTCTGTTCCAAGACCTTCCTCCTTACCAACCGAGCCAGGATGCCCATTTATCAGCAAATTTGGCTTTCATATCTATACTTGCTACGGTTTTGGGTTTTCCTTTAATAATTCTGCCTATATTCACGATCCCGCTGTAACGATGGTCACTTGGGGTAATGGTAACTAATTGTCCTCCAAATTCCTTGAGGCCATCCCAGTTTCTAAGAGATTCAAAAGCTTCCTTAATCCCGGGACCATTAAGTTTTCCTGCTTTATCTGCCCTTCTCAAGACTTCTACTGCCATCGTAACCTTTGCCCAACCCTGGACAGTTCGAATCTGTCTTGCCTCAGCAGGGAAACCCGGGTTGACCTTTTTAATATAGTCCAATACCTTTTTCTTACCTGGAAAGTCCTCAACGAAGAAAGAAGTAACTGCAGCAGCGATGACTCCCTCTGCAGCTGGTCCAGCTAGCTTTGCGAGGTCCTCATCAAAACCCCAGTTGTTTACGATATGATCAGCACCCAGTCCGAGGGCATAAGCGTCTTTTAAAGCAGTGGAAACAGACATTGTCGTATTCCCATGCCAAACTAAATGGGGTTTAAATTCTTTTGCCTTTAATACCTGACTCTTGGTATCAAGGGCAGTTAAAGGGACATCCTGGTCAGGGCCGATCTCAAAGCCTAAGAGAGTAGCTTGATCCTTGATGGCCTTGATAGGGGCACTCGAATACGGAGTTGGCCATGAATAAAAGCATACAAACCTCGGTTTCACCCCGGCATCACGATCCTTTTTCCACTTAGGATCCTTTTTCCAGACCTCTTCAAACCAGTAAGTTATACAGGCACGTGCGTTGGTTGAGTAGTCTGTTCCATATACAAAGTTATAAGGGGTCTTTTTTGGATCACACAGATGCCCTGAAAAGGAACTCGAGAGATAGGGCATTTTATCTGCATTGACTGTAGGCGAAAGGGCTTCAGTATCACCCGTTCCCCAGCCCAGTACCATCACAACTTTGTCAAAATCCCTGAAACGTTTATAAGTCGTAATTGCTTCAGGAACCCGATACCCATAATCATACTGGAAGTATCTAATCTTTTTCCCATTGATACCACCTGTATCATTGTAATATTGAAATGCCTCTCGAACTCCAGCGGCTTCATTTTTACCAACATCAGAAGTAGGACCAGTGGTATCCTGCAAGGCTCCTACCCTGACCTCCTGAGTAAGCCCTATAGAGCTGAAAAATCCTATAAGTAAGAACGTAAGGATCCATAAACAAATTCTCTTTTTCTTCATCATCTTTCACCTCCTATAAATTTTTTAATATCCTCTACAAACCTCTTTTACCCACCATCCAATGACCTTGCATCACCCCCTTCTTTCGTTTTTTGTTATTGGTGATTCGTGACTCGTAATAAGAGATTTCGTTTCTTATAGCTCACGAGCCACGATTCACGTTAATATGAAAAAGGCCATAGATTAAAGTAATTCTTTACCTGCCACCAGCGGTATGAAAGACCATTCGGCTCAAAGATGAGAAATAGAGCAATCGCTAAGCCGAATGCCGCCTCTTTCACATAGAGAAACTTCTCTAATAAGAGGGGAAGGAAGGGCATTAGGTTTAAGATAGATTCACTTCCTGTTAAGAATAGAATTAGTGCCTTCAATCCTTCGGGGATAAGGGTCATAAAGAGAGCGCCAAAAATTGTTCCATAAAGGCTTCCTACCCCTCCAATTAGGATAACCCCTACCAACCAGAGAGACCAGGGAAACAGAAAATGTTCAGGACTAACAAAGAAGAGGTTGGTAATCCAATAAGCCCCTGCAATTCCGCCGAGAGCCCCTGCGACGAAGAAGGCAAGGAGTTTATAGACAACAATATTGACCCCAAGGGCCTCTGCAGCAATATCATTGTCTCGAATCGCAATCCAGGCTCGACCTATCTTTGAGCGAAGAAGATTGGCCATAACAAAAGTGCAGAGAATGATTAGAACGGCTACAAGATAATAATATTTCATATCATTATCGATCGTCCAGGGGCCAATTTTGATTGTTCCTGGGGGAATGGAGAAATAAGATCCTCTCCCTCCCACCTGACTTATATATTGAGTGATGATGAAATCCACAGTAATGAATTGAGCGGCCATTGTAGTCATAATGAGATAAAAGCCTTTTACTTTTGCTGAAGGGAGACCAAACAAAACAGACCATAGCCCGGCAGCTATAGCAGCTGCTACCATGCTTATCGGGTAGACTAATCCTGCATTAATCAGGAATGAAGGCCATTTGACTTGGAGCATCAAAATCGAACTTGTATATGCACCAACAGCAATAAAAGCTGCGTGGCCCAAAGTCACCTGACCGCAGTAGCCTATAAGGAGTTGAACCCCCATTGCTGCAAGGATAGTATATCCAACAATATTAAAAACGGAGACCAAATAGAGTCCAGCAAATTTTGGGAAGAGATAGAATATGACTAAAAGGAGTAATATCATTTTCCCCCAGACAAATTTAGTCTGCCACCATGCGTGATCCTGTTTATAAGACTGGTGATAAACACCACAAGGACGATAACCCATAACCAAACCTCCTCAAGCCATTAGGTTGAGGCTTAGACTGAGGTTAAGGTTTAAATATTAGATTTAAATTTATTTCCCTCAATCTTGACCTTAGCCTTAACCTATTATTTTTAAACTCGCTCGATTCTTGTCCAGCCCCACAGTCCATAGGGTTTAAAGAGTAATATAATAACCATAACAGCAAATGGAAATACATCCTTTACACCACCAGGAGTGAGGGGGCTGATATAACCATCAGCCAGGTTTTGAATCACTCCAATGATCAATCCCCCTGCAATAGCCCCAGGTACAGAATTAAGACCGCCCAGAACTACAGCAGGGAGAACAAGCAAACCTATATAACCCACCGATATATTTAGACCATTGATATTTCCAAGCAATGTTCCCCCAACACCAGAAGCCATAAAGGCGATTGCCCATGCGAGGGCATAGACAACCTTAGCATTGACCCCGAGGGAGAGGGCAGCCATTTCATCATCTGCGGTTGCCTGCATGGAAAGTCCCCATTTGGTATACTTAAAGAAGGAGACAAAGACTATAAGAAGAATAATAGAAGCCACAAAGGCCCAAAGATAGACTTGACCAATGACAATTTTACCAATAAAGATTGGTTCAATTGGAAATACTGCAGGTGTAAAAACCACTGTATCTGTTCCCCATATCAATTCGACAATCCCCTTGAAGAAGAATGATAGGCCAACAGTTACCATGATAACGCTCAATACAGGTTCTCCCACCATTGGCCTTAAAAAGAGGATTTCTGTCAATATTCCCAGGGCAAATCCTACTACAAGGGTGAAGATCAATGCGAGGATGAAAGGTATACCCCAATGGTAAAAAGTTAGGCAGACATAGGCTCCAATCAAGGTTAACTCGCCCATGGCCAGATTGAGAACTCCCGAACATTTATAGATAAGTGTCCATCCCAAGGCAACCAGGGCATAAATGCTTCCAACTAAGAGACCTGTAATAAAGAGTTGTAAAAAGAGCTCCATCAAAGCCTCCTATTCAAAGACATTGCAAATTGCAAAATTAGCATTGAAAAGTTAACATTTATTTAACTATTTTCTCCTCTTTGTGGCAGAATCAAATAATAGGTCCGAAAGTTGAGCAGTTTTTTGATTCATTGCTATTTTATCCATTGCTAATTTTACATTGTTTTATTCAGGAACTTCCATTACCCTCAAATCAGTTTTTATATGGATGACTCTACCATCCTCGTAAGTTATTGTGGTATCCATGTGGATATTATTTGTATTCGAATAAAGACCATTGACAATCTCTTTATATCGTTCCTCGACAAAGGTCCTTCGTAATTTTCTTGTTCGTGTTAGTTCATCGTCATCAGGATCAAATTCCTTATAAAGGTTTACAAATTTTTTGATACGGGCAACATGGGGAAGATCACGGTTCATTTTTAATATCTCTTTCTTTATAAGTTCATAAACTTCAGGTATTTGAGAAAGTTCAGGATAGCTTGTATAAGCTATATTGCGATCTTCTGCCCACTTTCCAACCACACCATAATCAATGCAGATGACACTTGTTATATATGGTCGATTGTCCCCTATTGCCCATACATCTTTAATATAAGGGCTGAACTTAAGGCGGGTCTCAAGATACTGGGGAGCAAATTTTGTTCCATCGCTAAGTGTCATTACATCTTTGGTCCGATCGAATACAACCAGATGTCCATCCGTATCAATAAAACCAGTGTCCCCAGAGTGAAGCCAGCCATTGCGTAATGTTTTGGAAGTCTCCTCTTCCATTTTGTAATAGCCTTGAAAAACAGAAGGGCTTTTGGAAATGATTTCTCCATCAGAAGTGATTTTAACCTCGGTTTCGGGGATAGGTTTACCAACTGTATCAAATTTAATATCGTCATCACGATGGAGAACAGAGATTCCGGCAATCTCTGTTTGCCCATAAATCTGTTTGAGGTTAACACCAATTGCATGAAAGAACCTGAAATGGTCAGGGCCCATGGCCGCTCCACCTGTATAGGTATAACGAATTCTTGAGAGGCCTAAATGATCTTTTAACTTTTTATGTACTCCAAGATAACTTAGATAATTTAAAGCCTTCCAGTACCAGGGGATTGGCCTTTTTGAAAATTTCAGATCAGCTACATGATAGCCTATCTTCATTGCCAATTCATAAGCCTTCCTCTTTGACCAGGTCGCATCAAGATACTTTACCTGAACATTTCTGACCATTTGTTCGTAAATTCGTGGGGGAGCAAACATTACGTGAGGTCCAATCTCTCGGATATTTTCCTGTGCAGTCTCAGGTTCTTCAGGGAAATTGAGGGTGAAACCAGCTTGAATTCCACAGGAGATTGACATCATCTGCTCCCCAATCCAGGCAAAGGGAAGGTAGGAGACAAAATCATCGGTTTCATAATAGGGATCAACCCTCATAAGATTACGTCCCATTGTTAACATATTATAATGGGTAAGGAGTGCTCCCTTTGGAAGGGCTGTTGTTCCCGAGGTGTAAAAAAGGAGGCAGATCTCATCCCCCTTTCCTTTCATCACCATATCCTCAAAGAGGCCTGGTTCTTTTCTGTCAATTTCTTCTCCGATCTTCATCACCTCTTTAATACTTATAAGTATTGGGTCTTTATAGTCCCTCATCCCTTTTGGGTCATCCCATATCATCTTCTTTAATTTCTTACATTTATCTTTTATCATGAGGCATTTGTCGACCTCTTCCTGCCCTTCTCCAACCATCAATTTTGCATCGGAGTGGTCGATGATATATTGAACCTCGTCAATCAAAGAATCCTGGAATAACCATACTCCAACGGCACCCACACACATCGAAGCCATCTCAGCCCAGAGTGCCTCTGGACGGTTGTCACCGATCATGGCAACCTTATCACCTCTTTCCAGGCCTAATGAGACCATCCCTAATGCAATTCTCTTCACATTCTCATAATATTGCTTCCAGGTAATGGGTATCCATATTCCAAATTCCTTCTCCCTCATTGCAACCTTTTTATCCCAATATCTTTTTGAAGATTGCAAAAAGAGTTTTGGAATTGTTAAGTCTTTTGTAATTTCAATTTCTCTCCAGCTAACGTCGTGTGACATAAAGTTCCTCCGCCTCACCAAGATAGGCATTAATCACACTTTGATTTTTCTGCACCTCAGATGGAGTTCCTTCGGCAATCTTTTCACCAAAATTAAGTGCCATTACCCGATGTGAGATATCCATCACAACCCCCATATCGTGCTCTACCAGGATACATGTAGTTTGCCACCTTTCCTCTTCGTTGATATCTAAGATAAAGCGGGCCATATCTTCGACCTCCTCTAAGTTTAGGCCTGCAAGAGGTTCATCGAGGAGGATAATCTTTGGGTTGAGGGCCAATGCCCTTGCAAGTTCGACTCGTTTCTGGAGTCCATAGGGAAGCATCCCAACGATCTTGTCGCGAATATGTTCGATCTCAAGAAGGTCAATAATCTCTCTTTCAATAAAGTCACGATGTTCTATCTCTTCACGGGCAGTCTTTCCAAAATATATAGAACCACTGAGAAGACCTGTTTTGAGATGAATATGACGGCCCAATCTAATATTGTCGAGGACTGTGGTTCCTTTAAAGAGTTCAATCTTCTGAAATGTCCGAGATATACCCAATTTTGCCCTTTGATATGGTTTAAGCTTTGTGATCTCTTTGCCCTCAAAGTATATCTGTCCTCTATCAGGATGGTAAAGACCATTGATACAGTTTAAGAGAACTGTTTTGCCCGCCCCATTAGGTCCGATTATAGAAAAAATCTCACCCTTTTTGACTTCAAAACTAACACCCATAAGGGCTTGAACACCACCAAAAGACATATATAAATCATTTACTTTAAGCAGGATCTCATCATCTACCCACATTAAAAGAACCCCTTTTTATAATTGAGAAGTATTGTTTTAATATGAAACAGATAAGGATTAGTTTTTTAGAATTATTTAATTAGCAGAGCTTTAGCCTTTTGTCAAGAAAAAATTGCCAGTTTACGTAATATGTGGGAGAAGTTATTAAGATACTCTTAAATTGAGCTAAATTTTTAAAAAAGGCTTTTAGTTACAAGTTGTTGCCTTCCTATCGGAGGCAAACATTTACATTATCATCCACCTGATAAGATTTCGAGGATATTCCAGTTAGACCTTTTAACTTAGCCCCTTTTAATTGAAGGGTTAAGAGATCTCTAAAACCAAAATTGGGCGATATTTTTTAGAATGTAGCACTATTCAAAGTGCGAGATTTTCGGCCTCCCACTATAGGCAAGGCTCGCCATAGGCGGCTTGATCCTCACTTAATGGGTGTTTTTTGACGCAGGCTAAAGCCTGCGGCTACAGGTTTTTTAAAAAATCTCTAAATTTAGATAAAACAGATCTCTAAAAAGTATTTAAAAAGGATTTTTAGACTGGGGAGGTGGGGTGGAAAGACCTTCGCCTGCCTGAGGCAGGCAAGAGCAAATAACTTTAATAGTCTGGCACTATTGATTAATATCCGGAAAATGCTTGATTTTCTTTTAAGCGATTGTAAGCAATTTAACTTCTTGGTGTTCTCATTCGAAAGGTTTGTAACCCTACCTCCCCAGTCTTTCCATGACTTTTTCAGGACTTCTAAAAGAGGTGTTGACAGGGATAAATTTTTGTAATATCTATC
>JBBITW010000007.1:0-13858 GCA_037440525.1 Deltaproteobacteria bacterium | reverse complement strand
ATGTGCAAAAATTATAGGGTTTTCACTGAATATTTACGGTGATGGATATCTTATTTAGAACATTTGAAGATAATTATAGGGCTTATCATCGCTTTTTAAAGAAAGGTAAATTTAAAAAGGCCTATCAGTGTCTCGAAATTCTGCTCCATGAATTCCCTGACGATGAAGAGCTTATGGATGAAATTGTGAACCTTTCTATTTTTGATTGGAGAAATTATGAGAAGGCTAAACCCTGGTTGATAAAGCTAACGAAGATTCGTTCAATCTGGGAGGATTATGCCCTTCTTAGCCGCGTGGAGGCAGAGCTCGGGAATAACATTCGCGCAGAGGAATACTTGAACATTTCAAAGAAACTTCTGGGTAAATGGCAATCTCCTGAAGAAAAAAGAATGGCTAAAGAAATATTCTCAGAGATTGAAGATTTAATGAAATACAATGAGTGGAGGTTCCTTTCAGAGACCAAAGCCAAGGAGGCCATCTTAGATAAAGAAAAAGTCCCTTTCAAAGAACGTGTCGACATTCAGGATGCCCAAACAAAGAATAATCAAATAGTTGATACCTCTTCTTCAACACATATAATTCAAGCGGTTCAAGAGGAATTAATATCAAAGAGAAAGCTTAAGATGGAAATCCAGAAAGATCCAACATATCATATCCCTGTGACCATCTTGACACCGGGTGAAGAAATCTTAAACACTTTTCAATATAGTTCCTTTTCTTCTTTGAAAGATATTAAGCTTTTTATTGATTATACTCGCCTTGCCATTCAGGGTAGTTTTGATGAGCTTTTATGCTTGAATGTAATCAATAATGTAGAAAGGTACTGGTATCAAATAGAGACAGTAAAGAAGGTTCTTAAATATTTTCGAGGGAGAGTCCTTCTATGTGATGAGGTCGGCCTTGGGAAGACGATCGAAGCCGGAATGGTCATCAAGGAATATCTCATGCGTGGCATGGTAAGGAATGTATTGATCCTTACCCCTCCTTCCCTGGTTTCACAATGGAAGGAGGAGATGGAGACGAAATTTGGCATCGAATTTATGACTACAGATAATCTTGGAATGATGGACGATCTGGGGGATTTTTGGAAGGGAAGATATCTTATTGCATCCCTCAACATGGCAAAAAGCAAGAAGAATATGCCTTTGGTGATAAAACAGTTTTATGACCTCGTCGTGGTTGATGAGGCCCACCATTTGAGAAACAGATCGACTCTGGCATGGAAACTGATTAACCAGATTCAAAAGAGATTCATCCTTCTCCTTTCAGCAACTCCTTTACAGAACGACCTGATCGAGCTCTTTAACCTCATCACCCTTTTAAAACCAGGTCAGTTCAAGACAGAAAAGCTCTTCAGGCAGGAGTACCTGATGAAGGGAAATCTTAGAGTTCCCGCTAATAAGGAAAAGCTAAGAGGGCTTTTGCGAGAGGTGATGATACGAAACACAAGGAGCGCCATTGATCTTAAGCTCCCAAGAAGGTATGCAACAACTATGAGGATAGAGCCCACAGAAGTTGAGAGGAAAATTTATAAGGGGCTGAACGATTATCTCCGAAATAGTGGGCTCAAAAGACAAACAATTAATCTCCTTTTAAAGGAAGCAGGTAGCAGCCCCTTTGCTCTGAAAGAGACCTTCCATCAAATGTACCCCGAAGGAGATGAGAAAGGGATTATCGAATTAATAGACAGCCTCGAGGATGTGTCCAAAGGGAAGGTGCTTATTGATATTATTAAAAGGAATCCAGATGAAAAGAAGGTCATCTTCACCCATTACCTCAGAAGTATGGAATACATAACAAGCTTACTTGAACGAAATGGATTCCCTTTTGTGACCTTTAAAGGAACCCTGTCGATCAGGGATAAGGATGCGGCTATTGAGCATTTTAGAAACGAAGTACCCATATTGGTCTCGACAGAATCAGGAGGGGAAGGTAGAAATCTACAATTCTGCAATACAATGATTAATTTTGATCTTCCATGGAATCCGATGAGGATTGAACAGAGAATCGGGAGGCTTCACAGGATTGGACAGACCCGGGATGTGTTTATCTTTAACCTCTCTTTGAAAGAGACTATTGAGGATTATATCATTGATATCCTGGACAACAAGATCAATATGTTTGAGATGGTCATCGGGGAGATCGAGCCTATCCTGGGGCACTTGGGCAAGGATGAGGATTTTGAGGACATTATTATGGAAATCTGGCTTAAGAGTTCTACCGATAGAGAACTTGAGGCAGGTTTTGAAAGACTTGGTCAGGACCTCGTTAAAGCAAAAACTGAATATTTGAAGGCAAAGGCCTTTGATGAAGAGATATTTGGTGAAGACTACGAAATATAGGGTGTGGCTGGAGAACTAAAACATGGGACAAAGCAGATCATTACCTGAAGTTCTATCAGATATACTGACTTTTCATGGTGCCATTCTTGAAAAAAAGGATGATGGTTCTCTGGAGTACCTTTCTCCTGAATCCCTCTCTCAGACGCTCGGCATTCCAGAACATGGGAGATTGAATTTTTCCTATCATCTTTCATTTGAAGAGGCCATCAATGCCTCTTATGACTCAGAACTTTTCAAGGCAATTGAGAAACTCTTCCAGGGAAAAGGCAAGATGGCAATGGCTAATTATTCCTCTTATCTTCCAAATATCGAAAAATTGTCAAAAGTAGTGTCCGAGAAGGTGGTTCTGACCAATGCGACCTTCCGGTTGCAGGATATTGAAACACGGACAGTCACCTATTTATTCCCATTTTTCAAATATACTGCCCTCTCAGATGAAAAAAAGGAGGGACTTTTTTCATTACTGGTCAATGAACTTAACCTCTCAATCCAGTCGCTCCCTGGGAATTTAATGG
Organism: Deltaproteobacteria bacterium; assembly: GCA_037440525.1. Taxonomy (GTDB): domain Bacteria; phylum Desulfobacterota; class BSN033; order BSN033; family UBA1163; genus JBBITW01. Next base: position 11,001 of record JBBITW010000007.1, on the reverse strand, counting down.
ACATCATGGAAGAATTGAAGGAAATTGACACAAACCTAATTCAATCAAGACAAGAAACCATGAAAGCCCTTCAGGCAGCCTATTCTGTTGCAACTATCGTTATCAAGGAAGAACTCAGTCCATTTATCGAAAGCCTTGAAAGGCGACTTAATCGTGATATTAAAAGGGTGTTAGATTATTACGAGACCCTTAGGTTTGAGGCAGAAAAGACAATCGAAAAAAAGAGGGTGGACGAAGTAAAAGGAGCGGAGATAGAGAAACTATTGGGGAAATTAAGCGCCATTGAAACAGAAAAGAAATGGAAAATTCAAGATCTGATCTCAAAATATGCCTTGAATGTCTCCATGGAACCTGTTTCTGCAATCGTTATTGAGACACAATTACCCATCTTCTGGATAAACATCAAAAGGCGGCTTTCATCAAAGCGATTTCCATTAACTTATAACCCACTGGTAAAAAAGATGGACCCATTACCCTGTGAGGCATGCTATTATCCACGTGGGGGATATTATATATGTGATGAAGAGTTACACATCATCTGTGCTATTTGTTTCAAAACCTGTCCTGAATGTGGAAGGCAATACTGTACTGCCTGCTATAAGCACGGATGCCCAAAGTGTAATAGTAGGAAAGCTTAAGTCAAGAGATTTGGTTTATGAGTAAAACCTATTTGCCGTTTATGAATGTCGGAACGAAGGGGCATCGATTGTCCATTTACATGGTAGGAATGAGAAGAGTCTACCGAGTAATGATCCGGCTTTTTTCGAGGAGGCAGATAGGCTGATTAGAGAGAAAAAATGTGATATAATCCTCCAACACATTATGGCTCCTGCGAATCCTGTCTTATTGGGTCAGGACATTGCAGATATCGACGATGGCCTCAGAACAAGCACAACCACTCCGCCTCCAGAGATGGTGAGCCTTGAAATTGCTCCTGCCATCATTGTGTGGAAGGGCAAAGGTATCCCCTTTAATTGGCACAGGCTCTGGGTTGAAAAGGTTGCCAAAGTGATCATGGAAAAGGGAATAAAACCAGAAATTGAAATATACAACAATGGCCAAATGGATGATCTTAATTATCTAATTGAACAAAAGGTTTTTAGTAAACCCTACTATGTGAGCTTTGTAATGAATATGCATCATGTCGGATCAGGATTTATGCGGTATTCTCCAAGGCATCTGATTCATATGGTGGAGCTTCTACCCCCCGACTCGATGTTTAGCGTATTGGGTGTCGGTTATCTGGCTGAATTTGAAGCAACGACGCTCTCGATCCTATTGGGTGGTAATGTTCGAGTTGGTTTCGAAGACAATATCTATATTGAAAAAGGGAAGTTGGCGAGAAGCAATGCGGAGCTCGTAGCAAAAATAGTAAGAATAATTAAGGGATTGGGACGTGAAATCGCTTCTCCTAACGAGGCCCGAAGAATGTTAGGAATTTCTCCTTTAAACGAATCAATGAAGCTTTTCTAAGAGGCAAGGTAGGGTATTAGTATGTGTAATTTTTTAAGACTGTACCACAATTATAATTTTTAAAAATTTTAGAAAAACTAAACTATTGCGGTACAAGCAATATATTTATAATGATCGTTGAGGAGGAGATCGATTATGGAAAGATTTCAAATAATAGATTTAAGTGTCCCACTCAAGCCCACCCCTCCTGGTTCAATGTTAAAAGTAGAAATCCAGTATATCAATCATAAAGAGGGTGCAAAAGTTTATGGCTCTTTCTTTGGACTTAAGGAGGATGATTTTCCTGAGGGAAACTTCGGTGCAGTAGAGAACTTATCCCTTACTACTCACAGTGGAACACATCTCGATTCTCCATGGCATTACTGGCCGACTTCTGAAGGTAGGCCTTCGCGAACCATTGACCAAATTCCCTTAGAATGGTGTTATGGTGATGGTGTCCTATTAGATTTCACCTATAAAAAGGCAGGAGAGGAGATCTTAATTTCGGATTTTGAGGAAGCCATTCAAAAGATTAACTATAGATTAAAACCATTTGATATCGTTTTAGTCATGACAGGGGCATCAAAATATTATGGCCAGGCTGACTATACAAAACGTCATCCTGGTGTTACCAGGGAGTCAACACTCTGGTTAATTGATAAGGGAGTGAAGGTCATGGGCATTGATGCATGGGGATGGGATAAACCATTTGATAATATGATTGAAGACCTTAGAAAAGGGAAGAGGGAAAAATTATGGGCTGCTCATTACACAGGCAGGGAAAAGGAATACTGTCATATAGAAAATCTTACAAATCTTGAGAAAATTCCCCGACCTATTGGATTTAAGGTGGCTGTCTTTCCAATCAAGATTGAAAATGCCAGTGCAGGTTGGGTTAGGGCAGTAGCCATTATTTAACACCATAAAAATTCATTTCAAAGAAAGGAGGACATATATATGGGAAGAAAAATTTCATCTATTATTTTTATACTATTGGCATTGGTTTTAATGGTCTCATCAGTTTTTAGTCAAATAACAACATCTCAGGTTCCTATAAAAATAGGTGGATCATTACCACTGACTGGAATATTTTCTGAGACAGCCAAATGGATAAAAGAAGGTTATGACTTCTGGGTAGAGGATATTAATAAAAGAGGAGGTTTATTGGGGCGACCAGTCAAGATGATTATTTATGATGACGAGAGTAGCCCTGAAAAGGCAGTTACATATTATGAGAGAGCTATTACAGTGGACAAAGTTGATCTTGTATCTGGAGGTTATCCAGGAACCGCTAATGTGGCTGTTATGCCTTTGGTAGAAAAATATGGTATGACTTTCGTGGGCATGGGAGGCCATATGAAGTCCTTTGAGCAGGGATATACCTTTAGCTTTGCAAGCCCACCTCTTATGAGCGAATGGGTGCATATCGCCTTGGCTGGTATCCTTGATGACCTGATACCAAAGGATAAATGGCCAAAATCTATTGCAGTTTTAACCATGAACAATGTGATCGGCCTCTCAGCGAGAGGGAATGTAATAAAGTCTTCAGAAATGCGTGGTATTAAGGTTGTAGTGGACGAAACCTACAATCTTCCTTTGAGCGATGCAACACCTCTGGTGAGCAAGGCAAGAGGAAAAGGAGCAGAAATTCTCTGCTGTTTGAGCTTCTTTGATGATGCGGTAATGATTATGCGTGCTGCGAAGGCCATGAATTATAATCCCAAACTTATCTTTCAGCAACTTGCCTCAACCATACCTGCCTGGATAAAGGAACTGGGGGAGGATGGTAATAATGTCACCGCTGATATGTTCTGGAATTCTCGGCTTCCCTACCCTGGAAACGACAAGATTAATGAGGCAGCAAGGTCACGATTTAAATTGCCTACAGGTCCAACATATTTTGGACTTGGATATACATGGATGAAAACATTGGAACTTGCTGTTGAAGGAGCAAAGACATTGGAAAACAAAAAGATAAGAGATTATTTAAGGTCTACAAAATTTGATTTACCTTATGGCAAAGGGATTACCTTCGATAAGAGAGGTCTTCCTCCTGATTTTGCGTTTACAACACAGACAACGGCTGGCCAGGTGGAATTGGTTTGGCCAAAAGAGGTAGCCACTACAAAGCTTGTCTATCCAAGGCCACCATGGAGGAAGTAAGGGAATAATAAATTCTTGGATTTTATACTAAAATTTTCAAAATTAATCATTAAAAGATTTTTTTCTGATGGGATGTTCTCACTAATCTTCCATCAGTTAAGATTTGGCCTGTAGATATTGAGATTGAAGAATGTTCATTAGAGAAAGAGATAGTACGAAAGGTTAATGTCAATAACTTATATTCTTGAAACAATAATAAGCGGGGTTTTAATTGGGGGGATATACGCCCTTCTAAGTGTTGGATTCAGTTTGACCTGGGGGACAATGAAGGTGCTTAATATATCCCATGCTGTATTTGCAGTTTTTGGTGCATATTTTACATACTGGCTTTTCATAAAAAGTAGAATAGATCCATTAACCTCCTTACCCATCCAGGTATGCTTATTATTTCTCATGGGTGGATTCGTATATAAGTTGGTTATTCGTCCTGTGACAAAGGCAAAGGATATTATTATGGCCTCAATGGTAGTTACCTTCGGAGCAGCCATAGTGATTGAAAACATAATGTCATTTTTTTGGCGTCCTGATCCTCGAATTTTAAAGCCCTCTTATATAGGCACATCGTTATTTATAGGGGATATAGTAATTCCCAAAGGACCCCTAATAGGATTTGCTTTAGCTATTTTGGCTATCTCCATTCTCTATCTCTTTCTCCATTATACATTTACAGGGAAAGCTGTTCAGGCTACATGGCAGAACCCAATAGGGGCTCAATTGGTGGGAATAAACTCAGGGCAGGTATCTCTGATTACATTTGGGCTTTCCATTGCATCTGCTGGTATAGCAGGTGTGGCGATGGCATTTATCTATGCCTTTTATCCATCTGTTCAAATGGTTTGGACATTATATGTATTCCTTGTTACCATTGTAGGGGGAGTTGGGAGTGTTCTCGGAACTGGAATTGCTGGGTTGGTGATTGGTTTCATTACAGGGATAAGCGCTGCCTTTTTACCCTTTGTGTGGGTCAATGTTTTGCTATTCACCTTTCTTCTTTTTATTCTTCTCCTTAAACCCGAAGGGCTTTTCGTGGTTTGATGAAAGGTTCTAATGAGATTTTTTAATATTAAACAGTGAACCAGAAGATTAGATGAAACCTTACTCATTGGGAAGTTATTTTATTTTAATTATTATCCTTTTTCTCTATCTATTTCCACTAATGAAACCACCACTTTTCTTTCTTACACTTTTCTTCACTGTCTTTATGTATGTTGCCCTTACAGAGAGTTGGAATCTTTTGGGTGGATATGCAGGATATGTAAGCTTTGGACATGTTACTTTCTTTAGTATAGGGGCATATACAACAGCTATATTTTTAGGACGAATTGGTCTTTCTCCTTTTTCCACAGCGCCATTAGGTGGTCTTTTTGCCGGGGCTGTAGCTACAATTGTTGGTTTTCCTGTTCTTAGGTTAAAGGGAGCCTATTTTGCTATATCAACCCTTCTTCTCGCTGTTGTAATGCAACTCATTTTTATGAATTGGGAATTCGTGGGTGCAAGCACTGGACTATGGTTTAAACTTTTACCAGTGAGTATTGAAATGAACAGACTTATCTTCTATGAGGTGATGCTAACATTGTCTATCTTAGTCACATCCTTTGTTCGTTTCGTCGAGAGATCGAAATTCGGTGCGGGTCTTATTGCAATACGTGAAGATGAGGATGTTGCAAAGACAGTGGGAATTAATACACATCTGATAAAGATGAAGGCATTCGTCTTAGGTGCCTTTTTTGCCGGGGTTATTGGAGGTATCTATGGCTATTATATGTCGTATATCCATCCTGATATAACTTTTAATATTAACACAAGCCTCCTCATTCTTTTAATGGCATTCTTTGGGGGTTGTCAAAAATGGACAGGTCCACTTTTAGGGGCCATCATTTTAAGTTTAGCAAATCAGTTGATTGTTACTTTTATAGGAGCTGAGATCTCAAGAGTAATTTATGGACTTCTACTCATAACAATTATAATTTTCATGCCAGATGGGATGATTGAATATGTAAAAATTCCAAAGTCTCTTCAAAAGGAGTGGGGTCGATAAAAAGAGATGCTTGAAGGGAAGGGTATAACAAAGAGATTTGGTGGATTGACGGCTGTTTCTGATTTCGATTTCTCGGTTGAGAAGGGACAGATTGTTGGATTAATCGGACAAAATGGATCAGGGAAGACGACCTTATTTAATATCATTACAGGCTTCTATTGCCCTGAGAGAGGAAAAATATTTTTCAGAGGAAGGGAGATTACGGGTTTTAAGCCTTATAAGATTGCCAAACTTGGTATTGGAAGGACATTTCAACTGGTTAGACCATTTCTTGAGCTATCCGTTCTGGATAATATATCAATAGCTGTTCTATATGGTAGGGAGAATGTGAATAGTATGACCAAAGCAAGACAGAGGGCCATGGATTATGTAAAATTTGTTGGGTTGGATGATAAGGTGGATCTTCCAGCTCACCAGCTCGTTGCTTCGGAGAGGAAACGACTGGAATTAGCAAGAGCCCTTGCCATTAAGCCAGAATTCCTATTGCTTGATGAAACCTTTTCAGGACTTAATGATAGAGAGGTTCAAGAGGGAATTAAGTTAATTTTTAAGATGAAAAACGATCTTGGAATAACAATCTTTTTGATTGAGCATGTAATGAAGGCTGTGATGGGAACATGTGAGAAGGTCATTGTTATACATCATGGTTTAAAGCTTGCGGAAGGGAGACCTGAAGAGGTTTCTCAAAATCCTTCGGTCATAGAGGCCTACTTGGGGAAGAGGCATGCTTAAAATAGAGAATTTAAATGTTCACTATAGGGGTGTAGTTGCCCTGCGGAATATTTGCATGAAGGTTTCCAAGGGAGAGATTGTAAGCGTAATTGGGGGAAACGGGGGTGGAAAAACAACACTGCTCAAGACAATATCAGGGATTATAAGCCCATCCTCAGGGATTATAGAGTTCATAGGAGAAAGAATCGATGGACTACCTCCTTATGAGATATGCAGGAGGGGACTGATTCAGATTCCCGAAGGAAGGCAGCTTTTTCCAAGGATGAAGGTTATACATAACTTAGAGATGGGTGCATATCTTCCTGAAGCAAGGAGAAATTTTGTTCAATCCCTCGAAAATGTTTATAAACTCTTTCCTTTATTCAGGGAAAGAAGAAACCAAAGGGCAGGGGTTTTAAGTGGAGGGGAACAACAAATGCTCGCCATTGGTAGGGCTTTGATGTCAAGACCAAAGTTACTAATGCTCGATGAACCCTCTGAGGGCCTTTCGCCCATACTAACATATAATATCTTTGAAATCCTAAAGGTTTTGAGAAGTCAAGGTATAACGATCCTTTTAGTATCTCAAGAGGTTGAACATGCCCTTGAATTGAGTGATAGGGCGTATGTGCTCGAGAATGGCCAAATTGTTTTGGAAGGAGAAAGTAAAGGACTTTTGAATAATGATAAAGTTAGGCAATCTTATCTGGGTATATAACCTCATTAATCCAGCATAATACTTTATAATTTAATAAATGATTCAAAAATAGGAAAGGAGGTAAGGCACGATGAGGTTAAAAGAGAGAGTCGCAATTGTTACAGGTGGAGGTAAGGGGATTGGAAAGGCTATATCCCTGGCCTTTGCTTCCGAAGGGGCTAAGGTTGTTGTTGCTGCCCGTGATATTTCAAAGTTGGAAGATACAGTAAAAGAGATTAAATCAATGGGAGGCAATGCAAAGGCAATAAAGACGGATGTTAGAGTTGAGAGAGAGGTTCAGAAAATGGTAGAAGAGACTGTAAAGGAGTTTGGCAAGATTGATATACTTGTCAATAATAGTGGTATTGGTGGTCCAACAGCCAAGGTTGTAGATATGAAATTGGAAGAATGGAATGAGGTGCTGGCAATTGATCTCACTGGAAGTATGCTCTGTTCAAGAGAGGTGTTGAAATATATGATTCCCCAAAAAAGTGGAAATATCATAAACATTGCTGCAGAAGGGGGAAGGGCAGGAGATGGTAGGGCTGGATATCCAATGAGAAGCCCCTATTGTTGCGCGAAGATGGGATTGATTGGATTAACAGAAACTTTGGCCATAGAGGTAGGGGAGTATAATATTCGGGTAAATGCCATCAGTCCAGCCGCTGTAAGGGGGGAACGCCTTAATAATGTTGTCATGGGAAGGGCAAAGGCCCTCGGTGTTCCATTTGAAGAGTTGATTAGTAAAATTACAGCTAACTATTCCCTGCGAAGACCAGCAGAGGAGAAGGAGATAGCAGCCACTGCAGTTTTTCTTGCCTCAGATGAATCGAGTGCTATAACAGGTCAAACAATCGTTGCAAATTGTGGACAGCATATTATACACTGAAAGATTATAAAAATCAGAACATTTAAGGAGGCAAAAGATGGCAATAGTGGAGTATACGAAAGAAGGAAAGATAGCAATTTTCAGGATTAATCGGCCTGAGGCAATGGGAGCACTTAACCTTGAAGGAATGAGACAATTCCATAATGCCCTGCTCGATTTTCGTGAAGATGATAGTCTATGGGTTGGAATAATTACAGGAACAGGGGAAAAGGTCTTTAGCGCAGGTGTAGATATTAAGGACTATCTTCCTTTCGTTCAGAGTACAATGGATAAAAAATGGGCAAGGCCTGCTGGTTTGATGCGTGGATTGAATATATGGAAACCTTTGATTGCGGCATGCAATGGTTTAACCCTTGGAGGTGGACTTGAAATAGCATTAGCATGTGATATTATGATTGCATCTGAAAATGCAACATTCGGGCTTCCTGAGGTCAGGGTGGGTGTCTGTCCTGGTGGAGGAGGAACGCAGAGGCTACCACGAACTATTCCAAGACGTATTGCGGCAGAGATGCTTTTTACAGGAAAAACAATCAACGCTCAGGAGGCTTATAGAATTGGTCTCGTTAATAAGGTGGTGCCTTCTGATCAGTTGATGGCAGAGGCATTGAAGATGGCAGAATCAATCTGTGAAGCAGCGCCACTTGCCGTAAGGGCTGCAAAAGAATGTATGATGAGAGGTTTGAGTATGAGTCTTGAAGAGGGACTGGAGCTTGAGGATGATTTTCAGAGCTATATTATGTCAACGAAAGATTTTGAGGAAGGCCTTAAGGCATTTCGCGAGAAGAGAAAGCCCGAATATCAGGGGAAGTGAATATTATTTAAGGAGGAAGGGAAATGTCAAAAAAACTTGTGCTTAAGGAATTATCTCGATATCCTGTGGGGACCTATGCAGATATTATCTATAGAAATGCCCTCCTTTACAGAGGAAACGAGGCCTTTGTATATGGTAATGAAAGGATTACATTCTCACAGTTCAATGAGAGAGTTAATAGTCTAATTCATGCCCTACAATCAATGGGTGTTAAAAAAGGTGATGTCCTTGGCATCCTTTCATGGAATTGCCTCGAGTATGCTGATGTCTATGGAGCGGCGATGAAAGGGGGATTTATTACATCACCATACAGTCCAAGGCTTCAAGCCGATGAACTCGATTATCTTATAAATTATTCTGAGGCCAATACCCTTTTTGTTGGCCCAGAATTGGTGGAATTGGTCAATTCAATAAAACATCGAATCCCAAGAGTGAAGAGATTTATCTCCTTTGAGGCCCCTTTTCCTGAGATGGAATATCACCGTGAACTCCTTGAGAGATATCCCAAGGATGAACCGGATGTTCATATTGAGGAGGATGATCTCGTCTTCATTTTTTATACGAGTGGAACTACTGGAATTCCTCGCGGCGCCCTGTATTCCCATCGTGTGGCAATAGATGATACGAGAACGTGTGTAATAGGGCTTGGCTTACAACCTGGTGACAAACACATACAGATAATGCCCCTTTTTCATGTTGGGGGGGCTAAAAACTTTTGGGCCTATTTCTATGTTGGGGGAAGCAATGTCATTACAACCCAGAGGTCATTTGATCCCAAGGCCACATTAAAGATTATTCAGGATGAGAAGGCAACAGATATCCACATAGTGGCAACCCATCTGGCAGCATTTTTTACTGTTGCGGATTTTGACAAATATGATTTAAGCAGTTTAAAGAGGATGTTCTATGCGGCCTCTCCAATGCCACTGGAACTCTTAAAGAGGGGGATGGAGAAATGGGGTCCGATCTTCTGTCAAGCTTATGGTTCAACTGAGGATGGTCCTAATGTAACACTTCTTTCAACGAAACAACACGATGTATTGAATAAATCCCCTGAAGAACAGAAGGTATTGACATCAGCAGGATTCCCCGACATAGGGGTTCATGTAAGAATAGTTGATGAAAAAGAGAACGATGTTGAACCTGGCGAGGTAGGGGAGATAATTGTCCAGAGTCATCATAATATGTTGGGTTTTTGGCGGAAACCAGAGGAGACCCGTGAAGTTATTATCAATGGTTGGCTTCATACAGGCGATATGGGGCGATACGACGAGAATGGATACATATATATCGTGGATAGAAAGAAGGACATGATTGTTTCGGGTGGAGAGAATATATATCCACGGGAAGTGGAAGAGGTTCTATACAGACACCCTGCAATTCAGGAGGCTGCAGTGATTGGTATCCCTGATTCATATTGGGTTGAGAAGGTTCATGCAGTCGTAACACTGAAGAAGGGGATGAGTGCAACTGAAGAGGAATTAATAAATTTTTGTAAGCAACATTTAGCACGTTTTAAAGCACCAAAATCTGTGGAATTTGTAGATGCACTTCCAAAAAATCCTGCAGGGAAGATATTGAAAAGGGAGTTGAGGGAAAAGTACTGGGCAGGTTTAGAAAGAAAAGTATCAATTTAGAAGCCCTTCGCTTACCTCTTGGCATGAGCTCATCCCTCCACCTTAATCCTCTCTCCTTGGGGAGGAATTGGTGAGGAGGATTTATGCACTTTTTCAAAGACCTCGGTTCAAATGCTTGACAAAAATATTAAATCGATTATAATATCATTGATTTTTAATGATGAAATTGAGTTAATAGATTTAGAATAAGAACAAAATTTTTAATTTGAGAGTTCTGAAAAAGTCATGGCATAACTGGGGAGGTAGAGTTTCAAACCCTTCGAATGCGGACATTAAGAAGTTAAATTGCTAACAATCGCTTCAAAGAAAATAAAGCAATTTCAGGGTATTAATCATTAGTGCTAAACTTTTAGAGGTATCCGCTCGAAGGCTTTTCCACCCCACCTCCCCAGTCTATAAGACTCTTTTTAAATACTTTTTTAAATTTTTCCTCTTGACAAAAATAAAATCAAAATTATATAATATAATTGTTTTTTCGTTCTTTGAAAAAAGAATAGGGTTACCGTTTTGGGTCATAAGAAAACATTTATAAAATTATAAAACCAATATAAACTGGAGAGTTTGATCCTGGCTCAGAACGAACGCTGGCGGCGTGCCTAACAC
>JBBITW010000006.1:33091-38521 GCA_037440525.1 Deltaproteobacteria bacterium | reverse complement strand
TTAGTTTAAGGGGCATGATAAGGTTACCGCTATAAGATTTTCTCAGACATCCCTGCCAGATCACTAAATTCCCCGCTTCAGTGATGCATTATCCCTGATCTGGTTCTTTTGATATACTTGATCATTTTGCAGGAGGATTCAATTTATGAAAAAATTTTTTAATTAAAGATAATGGCCCCGATCGTATAATCCCATCCCTCAAGGTCTTTCTTTTCACATTTGACCACGTCTCCCAATGAACAATCTTCTCCAGTTCCACTCTCGGAGGAATTTCTGCCTTTTCGTCAGGATAACCCAGTGTGATTAGTCCAACGATTTCTATATACTCTGGTATAGAAAGAATTTCTTTTAACCTCCCTTCATCAAAGGCGCCAATCCAGCATGTCCCAATGCCAAGACTTTGGGCCATGGTCATCATATTTCCCCCTGCTAAGGTTACATCATATCTTCCATATCTCCCTTTCTTAGTATCGAAACCGAGGGCTATAAGGACAGGAGCCTTTTCAACATGTGAAGATTTTATAAAGAAAAATCTGGCAATCTTACCGATTTCCTTTCTTGTCTCAGGGTCCTGAACAACAATAAAATGCCATGGTTGAAGATTTGCTCCTGTGGGAGCCCATCTACCTGCCTCAAGGATTTTTAAAAGGAGGTCCTGAGGTAGGGGTTTTTCCTGATAGACCCTGATAGACCTTCGAGATTTAAGTAGGCTTAAGACATCCATCTTTTAAAATTTAAGATCCCTGTGTGCAGGTAGAATTCCAAATCCATCAGCCATGATAACCGCCCTCTTTACAGATTCCATTAAGACTGCCTCTCCAAGGAGTCCAATTGTGTTCACATCTGCCTTCTTTTTCCCATATGAAATTGTAAATAGAAGATCTCCATCAGAGGTTGTATGGATGGGAGATATTACTTTTGCTAAACCTGTTTGGGCAATCTGAGATACCTGATGGGCCTCTTTTTTACTGAGATATGCATTGGTTGCAATGACACCGAGGGTTGTATTAAAAGGGACAGGTTCAGAGATATTTAGGGCCTTAAAAGGCTTTCTTACAACCCCCTTTTTTATCCACTTTGCAGAATTGGCAAATTTTAGACTTTCCTTAGAACTTCTTGCCCCTGCGAGGATCTGCCCTGTATCTGGGTCGATTACATCACCAAATGCATTTACAACCACAAGGGCTCCAACAATCAATCCGTTTGGTCCTTTTATACTCCATGTTCCAATTCCTCCTTTCATTGCCCTGTCAATTCCGAATAATTTCCCTACTGTTGCCCCTGTCCCGGCTCCAATACTTCCCTCTAAAACCTTTTTTGAGGCGTTTTGACATGCCTCATATCCCATTTTGTGATCAGGCCTTATACGGAAATCACCAATCCCGAGATCAAAGATCACAGCAGTCGGGACAATAGGAATCTTCGTCCTTGCGACATCAAATCCCTTTCCTTTCCCTTCGAGGAAGGTCATCACTCCACCTGCTGCATCAAGGCCGAAGGCACTTCCACCGCATAGAAGAATTGCATGGATCTTATCCACCAGGTGGATGTGAGAGAGGGCGTCGAGCTGTCTTGTTCCGGCTGCTCCGCCCCTGATATCAACTCCTCCGATTGCCCCTTCTTCGCAGAGAATGACAGTGCACCCGGTTAATGCCTTAAAGTCACTTGCATGCCCGACCCTTACGCCCGGGATATCTGTAATGGCATTTAATCTCTCCATTAAAGTCTTCCCTGTAGAATATTTTTATAAATCAGTCCATAGTTAACTGGAGATTTCCATAATGAATGGGTTTTAAGAATTTCACCATCCTTTCTCTCACGAATGAGGGCGTGAATAATTCCAAGATCCTCAACCTGATTGATTAATATGGCACCAATGATTAAGCCATTTTCATCAAGACATATCTTCCGATAAATGTTTCGCTTTTCATCTTTTCTCAAAAGGGTTTCAACAACCCTTTTCGATTCCAGGTCACCAATTGAAGCAATGGGAATTCCAAAGATTCGAATTATATTCCTTTTCAAGTTTCCACAATATACCTCCTTAAGACCTGCCATATTCTTTCCGGCAAGCTCTCCCTGTTCTACTGCAGATGGCCAGAGTCCATAGTTAACCTTTTCATTGGAAAAAAAATCAGGGGCCTGAGCCACATCACCTGCAGCATAAATGCCTTCTATATTTGTTTCGAGGTATTTGTTAAGAAGAATTCCAGTTTGGGTTTCTATCCTGCTTCCCTTAAGAAAATCGATATTCGATCTAATCCCCTTTCCTGCAAAGATAAATTCTGTCTCTATCTCATCGCCATTATCAAGAATGGCGACTTTCGAGCCTTTAAGTTTCTTTAGTCGAACAACCTCACTACCTTTGATGATCCGAATCCCAATCTTTTCTAAATTTTTCTCAACGATCTTAGACCCCTCAGGGTCAAGTGTCTGGGAGAGGATACGATTCGATTTGACGACGAGGGTATAATGGCCGTTTGGTTTAAATAGGGCCTGTAATGTTAGAAGGGATACCAGCCCTGCTCCCAAGAAGAGACCCTTTTGGACACGGGGTTTTATCTCTTTTAATTTTCGGGCATCAGATAGACTTCTAAGGACAAGGATATCGTCCGGCTTAGCGCCTTCAATCTTTGGCCGAATAGGAGAGCCCCCTGTGGCAATCAGGAGATAATCAAATGGTTCCTTCTTTCCCTTATCATAAAAAATCTCTCTCGATCGGGTATCAATCGATCGTACCTCTTTCCCCAGGATTGTTTTAACATTCAATTCCTTATAAAACTCTCTTCCCAATAAGAAGAGACCATCCTCATTTTTAATTCCACCCATGATGAAATAGGGTGTGATCACACGAGAGTAGGCCGGGAAAGGTTCTCTATCTATTAATAATACTCTGGACTCCTGGTCCTTCTCTCTAAAGGCCTTTAATGCTGAAATGGCGGCTGCACTATTGCCGATGATTAAAACTCTTTTTTTCCTTCTCCTTGCCATGGATTACCTTTTTATTCCAATCCCAATTCCTTTAACTTCTCTTTTTTCGGAATCCCTTCAGCGTCCCATCCTCTTAGCTGGTAGTATTCAGGAAGCATCTTATCGAGTTCAACCACCCTCCCTATTGCCGGCCCGCTGGATATGGGTTCTTTGAGGAGCCTCGGTGGTAATGTATCGTCCTTACCTGTTAGCCCTGCTTTGAGGTTGAAGAGTCTCTCCAAGTTCCATATCCTTTCACCTGTCCTCATAAGTTCATCTAAGTCCATATTTATCCCAGTAGCGGCTTTAAGGTATTCTAATATCTCGGCTCCTCCTAAGGCAAATGTATTGAATAGACATATCCCCGAAGAATCAACAACAGCTGTGAGATCCTGGAATGTCTTATCCCATTGTGCCTTATCCTTAGTCTCGAAGGGATCAAGTTTTACAGGGCTTCCCAATATCTCAGGGGATGTCATATATCCCCTTACATGGCATGCACCACGGTTGGAGGTTGCGTACTGAAGGCCCATTCCCTGGGCTCCCCTTCCATCGTAGGCAGGGAACTCCTGCTTTTTTACACTGATAGAGTATTCCGGGTGAGAGAACCTTTCTGCCATTCGATAGGATCCCTCTGCAAGAATGTCTCCGAATCCTTCCCTGTAGCCGATAGCTCTTACCATCTCTACCATTGCCTCTGCGTCACCAAAATTTAGGGATCGCCCGACTTCCCTAAGTGAGATTATTCCTTTTTCAAATAATTCCATAGCACATGCAATTGTTACCCCTGTGGAGATGGGATCAAGGCCAAGGATGTCACACAGGTAATTTCCTTTTGCAATGGCATCAAGGTCATCAACGCCACAGCACGCACCCATTGCCCAGTCGCTTTCATATTCAGGGCCTTCGCTCTGACATTCATATTTTGGGTTTGTTACCTTAATAACCCTTCCACAGCCAATTGGGCATGCAAAACAGGCACGGTTTCTTATAAGGATCTTATCTGCTATCATTTCACCGCTGATCTTTTCTGCAGATTCAAAGACTGATTCCTGAAAATTTCTTGTTGGCAATATACCGCTTGCATTGATGATATTTATCAATATTGCTGTTCCATAAGCAGGCAGACCTTTTGATGTGACAGGGTTTGCCTTTATCTTCTGGAAACCATCAAGGGTTGCCTTCCTGAATGCCTCTTTATCGGCCAGTGTTATGCTTCCAGTTCCCTTTACTGCAACTGCCTTCAGATTTTTTGAACCCATCACAGCACCAACACCAGAACGACCGGCTGCCCGATGTTTATCATTAATAATACAGGCAAACCTCACAAGCCTCTCTCCTCCAGGTCCAATACAGGCAACCTTTGCGTCCATATCAGTTTCTCCATGGATTATATCTGTTGCCTCATGGGTGGTCTTTCCCCAGATTTTTTCTGCACCCCTTATCTCTGCCTTCCCATCTTCAATATATACGTATACAGGTTCTTTTGCCTTTCCTTCAAAAATAACAAGATCGTATCCAGCAAATTTCAGCTCAGCCCCGAAATGGCCACCAGAATTTGAACATGCTATTGTTCCGGTTAATGGTGATTTAGTAATTGCCATATATCTGCCCGCAGCAGATGCACTCGTTCCTGTGAGGGGACCAGTGGCCATGATAAGCTTATTATCAGGAGATAGGGGATCTATTTTCGGGTCTATCTCATCAAAGAGGATCTTTGAGCCAAGTCCCCTTCCTCCAATGAATTTTTGTGTTAGTTTGGAATCGAGTTCCTCTGATTTCCACTCACCTTTTGTGAGATCAATTCTCAATATTTTTCCAATCCATCCCTTCATGGCTGCACCTCCTTTCCTGAGGATTCAAGTTTTTTAGCGGTTTCCATTCGCTTGAGTCTTGTAGGGGTAGACTCTTCCTCATATGCCAGGGCACCTGTTGGGCAGAAGAGGACACATTCTGGTTGCCCATCACATTCATCACACTTAATTGCCTTGCCTTCAGGGGCATAATAGATTATTGTCCCGAAAGGACATGCCATGGTACACATACGGCAGCCAACGCACCTTTCTTTGTTGACCTTCACAACCCTTGCCCCATAATCTCGAAAGATTGCCCCACTGGGACAGGCCTTCATGCACCATGCCTCATCACACTGGGTACAGATGATGGGAGTATAAAATGCATCTTCTCCGAAGATGGAGACCCTTACAAGTGAATAAAATGGGTTAAACTCACCTAACTTTTTCAGTGAACATCCAAGTTCACACAGACGACATGCTGTACATTTTTCAGGATAGACAGAAATCTTCTTTATCATCTTGCTCCCTCCTTTGCTTTAGATTAAGATTTAGTTTATATTTTACATAAAAAATTCTAATAGAATGAATTTTTTTGTCAACAGAAATAATTGAGCTCACTGAAAAACTTATAATGAAACCAAATATGGCAAGGGACAAGCCCTTG
>JBBITW010000006.1:0-32991 GCA_037440525.1 Deltaproteobacteria bacterium | reverse complement strand
TTTATTTTATACTTCAGGACTTTTTCAGAAACCTTTAATTTAGGCTTCTAAAAATCTAAAAGAGGAGGAGATCATGGAACTGATGGAGGCAATTATAGGTAGAAGAAGTATAAGAAGTTATAAACCAGATCCTGTTCCTGAAGAGAAACTTCTTACAATCATTGAGGCTTTGAGATGGGCCCCATCATGGGCAAACACACAGTGCTGGCAGGTAATAGTGGTAAGGGATCCAAAAAAGAGATCCGAGCTTACAGAGGCCCTTCCAAAAGGTAATCCAGCGCTTTCCTCAATAACCGAAGCACCGATTGTTATTGTCCTTTGCGGGAAGAAGGGGCTTTCGGGATTTAAAAGGGGAGAGGCAGCTACGGTAAAGGGTGATTGGCTTATGTTTGATACCGGCCTTGCAATGCAGAACCTCTGTCTGATGGCTCATGGGCTTGGGCTGGGAACAGTAATCATAGGATTATTCGATCACAAAAAGGTCGAGGAGATTTTAGGGGTTCCACCTGATGTTGAGGTGGTGGCTATGACTCCTCTCGGTTATCCTTCAGCGGAGGGAAAGGCTCCGAGAAGAAAGGAATTTTCAGAGTTTGTTTTCTATGATATGTATGGAAAGTCGTCTGATAAATAAAAAGATTTCACTGGAGAGGTTAAAGGAGAAAGATGATTCCTGAAGAAGTTGTTCAATCCCTCGTGGTTCAAACAGAATCGAAGATGGTGCTAACTGTCATTGATGGTGTTGGCGGATTGCCTGTAAGAGGTAAAACAGAATTAGAAGCAGCCAAGACCCCAAATCTTGATCGACTTGCCTCGAGATCCATATGCGGACTTATTGATCCTGTCTCTTATGGGATTACACCAGGAAGCGGTCCCTCCCATCTTGCCCTCTTTGGGTATGATCCGTTTAAATATGAGATCGGAAGGGGAGTGATGGAGGCATTAGGGATTGGTTTAAATTTAAAAAAGAATGATCTTTCTGCAAGAGGGAATTTTGCAACAATTGATGATAACGGGATAATAATTGATAGACGAGCTGGTAGGATTTCAACAGAGAAGAATAAAGAGATATGTCAATATCTCCAGATGAAAATGGAGGAAGTGGAAGGGGTTGGTGTTTCTATCTATCCTGGCAAGGAACATCGTTTTGTTATTATCTTTAAGGGGGAGGGATTGAGGGATGAGCTTACTGATGCCGATCCTCAAAAGGATGGTGAAAAGGCAAAGGTCACAGAGGCCCTTATCCCTGAAGCAAGAAGGACTGCAGAAATAATAAATATCTTTTTGAAAAAGGCCATAGAAATCCTAAAGCCATTTCATCCAGCAAATGCAATTTTGCTCAGGGGATTTTCAAAGATTCCAGATATCCCTTCTATGTCCGAACGTTTCAAACTGAGGCCTGCGGCAATTGCTACCTACCCGATGTATAAGGGTCTGGCAAAACTGGTTGGAATGGATGTAATAGGGACAGGAGAGACCTTGCGAGATGAGGTGGAGGCACTTAAGAAAAATTTTAACAGATATGATTTTTTCTACATCCACTTCAAGAAGCCTGATATGGCCGGGGAGGATGGAAATTTTCAGTTAAAGGTAAGGGCTATTGAGGAGATAGATAGATTTATTCCATCGATTATCAAGCTTAAACCTGACGTGCTTGTGATTACAGGAGATCATTCTACTCCAGCCATCTTAAAGTCCCACAGCTGGCATCCAAATCCGTTACTGCTATATTCGAGATATATCATGCCTGACGGCATTCGGCGATTCACAGAAAGGGATTGTCAGAGAGGACAATTGGGCCGTTTTTTGGCCCTAAATGTTATTCCTCTGATGCTTGCCCATGGACTTAAGCTAAAAAAATTTGGGGCATAAACAACATATAATTCAGCAAAAATGAAGAGATATAAGTATCTATATGGTCCTGTTCCATCAAGAAGATTGGGACGATCCCTCGGAATCGATCTTGTTCCCTTCAAGGTATGCACATACAACTGCATCTATTGCCAGATCGGAAAGACAACACTCAGGACCCTTTTAAGAAAGGAATATCTCCCTGTTGATGATATCCTTAAAGAGGTTGAAACCTTTCTGAGAGAGGTAAGTGTTTCAATCGATTATCTTTCCCTGAGCGGGTCTGGAGAACCTACACTTCATTCCCGAATCGGTAGGGTAATAGAAGGTATAAAGGCAGTTACATCTATACCTGTAGCAGTTATAACAAATGGTGCATTATTGTATGATGAGATGGTGAGGAAGGATTTACTAAATGCAGATGTTGTTCTCCCTTCCATGGATGCTGTCTCAGATGAAGTTTTTGAAAAGATTAACCGACCTCATCCTGACTTCTCGATAGATAAGATAATCGAAGGGTTGGCAGATTTCAGAAGGTCTTTTAAAGGGCAATTATGGCTTGAAATACTATTCTGTAAGGGTGTGAATGATAACCCCGAAGAGTTAGAGAAGATGAAAGAGGTAATTGAAAGGATTAAGCCCGATAGGGTTCATCTTAATACAGTTGTTCGCCCACCTTCTGAGAAATGGGTAATATCTTTGAATCAGGAAGAGATGGAGAAGATCAGGGTCTTCTTCGGGGAGAGGGCATCAATAATTTCAGAATTTGACCGTCATCCATTATCGTTTTTAGATAGAAATATCAAAGGGGAGATAATAAAGATTTTGGAGAGAAGGCCTCTTTCTATTTCAGACATCTCCATAGGGATGGGTATTTCGGAAGATGAAATTGACAGTTCAATTTCCTTGCTCATAAAAGAAGGTCTCGTGAGGAAAAAGATATTTGGAAATTCAATCTTTTATGAAATTATTAAAGATAGATCCTGATTGAAAAGATTTTTATAAGATTAAACCTGAAGTTCAGAAATGGTTGCTTCAATCTTTTCCGTAAGTGTTTCATCAATACTCCCATTTCTCCAGTTCCAGCTTGCATCAATCTCCTGACGGGTCAATTCAACCTCTTTAATCTTTCCCTTTTTTGACAGATTGAGGACATAAGAGAAGTCTAATTTCCGAATTCTTTCAATCATTACCGATGGGTCTTTCTTCTGTATAATTGATAGGACAAGACCCTTCACCTCTCCTCTATCATCAAAGATACTAAAGCGACCATCATATTCAACAATCATTGGTGATTCTCCTCTATTTCATTAAAGGGAGAGATTTATCATGCCTTTATAATTTCAAATGAGAGTTGACCATCTTCATACCTGACAGGCTTTATTGATACATCCATTCCCACCTTTATATCTTCGGGTTTAAGCTCCTTTGTGATCCTCGCAAAAAGTTTTAGGCCTTCACCAAAATCGACAACACCCATTGAGTAAGGGGGATCTGATTCGAAACCAAATGGTGCATAATAGGCAGTAGTAAATGTTTCAAGCCTGCCTTTTTTGGGCATTTCGAACCACTCCATCTGATTGGAGAGACACTTTGCACAGTCAGCCCTTGGGGGAAAGAACCTTGATCCACAATTTTTACAAATTGTCCCCTCAACCTTCCCTTCTGTGAGGAGATCAACGAACTTAGATGCTTTCGTTGCTGATGTAAAGCTTCTTCTCCCAAATTTTTCAAAACCCATATCTTACCTCCGGTTAAAAGATTTAAATTCGAAGCAAAGATTTTAAATTCAATATTCTGATTTCGGATTTAATATGCTAAAAAATTTTTAAAGCATGATCTTCAATGGTTCAGTCCCTGGCAAGGATTGTTACGTTTCCATATAGTCCCACGCCTCCAATGTTATGTACTAAACCTATATCTGGCTCCCCCGAAACCTGCATAGCTCCGGCTTCCCCACGGAGCTGAAGAACAATTGTTCGAATCTGGGAGCCTCCTGTTGCACCAATGGGATGGCCTTTTGAGAGTAGGCCTCCATCCACATTTACAGGAATCCTTCCCTCTTTATAAGTAGCCTTCTCACGAATGAGTTGTTTCCCTTCACCAATTGGTGCAAAACCAAGCCCCTCATAAGCCATTATCTCTGCAATGGTAAAACAGTCATGGACTTCAGCCACCTTAACATCCTTTGGAGTGATTCCGGCCATCTTATATGCCTGCTCTGCTGCTAAATGGCCCACACTCAATCCTTTTGTAAAATCAGGCCTCGAGGCCATATTTACAGCCTCTGAGGCTGCCCCTATCCCTAATATCCATACAGGTTTCTTTGAAATGGTCTTGGCCTTCTCAGCACTTGCAAGGATTATGCAAGAGCTTCCGTCGGCATTTGCACAGCAATCGCCCACCCTAAGTGGCCAGGCTACAGGCGCAGCCATCTTTGCCTCAGGATCGCCTGGCTTAAAGTCTTCAGGCCTTATAGATTTTCTATAAACCGCCCTTTCGTTAATAGCCCCGTATGTGGATGATTTTATCCTGACATTCATCAGGTCCTCATGGGTTAATCCATGCTTTGCCATATATGCCTGTGCATAGAGGGCATAATAAGCTGGCATCATTGTACCAAAGGGGGCTTCCCATTGAATATCAGCTCCACGGCCCATCCTTTCCTGTGATTCGGCAGAAGTAATTTCTGACATCTTCTGGAAACCGAGAACCAAAACAATATCATGAAGGCCTGCTTTAATCATACTGTAGGCAACCCTTACACCTGTGCTACTGGATGAACATATAGTCTCAACATATAGTGTCGGTTGAGGGATAAGCCCGAGGTATTCTGCAAGGACACCTGCAGGGGAGCGCTGTTTATCATATTCGGGCGCTGAACAGAATATAGAGGCGTCAACATCCTTCTGTGTTATTCCTGCGTCGTTCATTGCTTCACGAAAGGCCTCAAAGGCAAGTTCCCTGATTGATCCCTCGTATCCCCTTACAAAATTACTCTGGCCAACTCCAATAATAGCTACCTCCTTTTTCATCCATATCCTCCTATAATTTTTGGAATTGAAAATGGTTAATAAAAATTAATTTGAGATTATCTTTTTGTCAAGCTATTTTTCTGAGATCTCTGAAAAAGTATTAAAAACGATTTTTTGGACTGGGGAGGTAGGGTGGAAAAGCCTTCGAGCGGATACCTCTAAAAGTTTAGCACTAATGATTAATACCCTGAAATTGCTTTATTTTTTTGAAGCGATTGTAAGCAATTTAACTTCTTAGTTTCCGCATTCGAAGGGTTTGGAACCCTACCTCCTCAGTCATTTCAGGACTTTTTCAGAGACCTCTTTCTGGAAAAGTTTCTGGTATTTAAAGACAGCCCTCTGATGTTCTTCTATATCTGTAGAGAAGTGGTGAGAGCCATCATTTTTTGATACGAAGTAAAGGAATGGAACAGATGCAGGATAAAGGGCAGCGATTATAGAGTCCTTTCCTGGATTACATATGGGGGTTGGTGGGAGGCCCAAAGAAATATAGGTATTATAGGGAGATGGTCGCATTAGGTGGGCTTTTGTCAGGTTCCCATCAAAATCCTTGATACCATAGATGACGGTTGGATCACTTTGGAGAGGCATATTCCTTTTTAATCTATTGTAAAAGACAGCTGAGATCAGTGGTTTCTCTTCCGGTAAAGATGTCTCCTTTTCAATGATGGAGGCTATAATCACTGCCTCTCTTAAAGTGATTCCCAATTGGGATGCCCTTTCCATAAGGTCTGCTCCAAAGACTCTTTGAAATTGTTTAACCATCATATGAATCACTTCCTCAGGTTCCATCCCTTTAAATAGATGGTAGGTCTCGGGGTAGAGATAACCTTCCAGTGTGATGGGGGCATTATGATTGATTAAGTAGGGAATACCAAGCGAGGAGATAAAGGCAGGGTCAGTTGCCTTCTGAATAAATGAATCCTTATCAACAATATTTAGGTTGCTCAGGAGCTGGGCTATTTGATTAAGGGTCAGCCCCTCAGATATAGTAACAAGATGGCGTTTTACCTCTCCTCTTACAAGGATACTCAGTATTTCGTGGGGAAACATTTTTGTATTCAGCTCATACTCTCCTGCCTTTATCTTTGTTCTTTTCCAGAGCAGAGTAGCCATTATAATGAAGAGCTTCTCATTTTTAATAAGACCCTCATTCTTGAGTATCATCGATACCTTTTTGAGAGGCGTTCCCTTTTTGATGAAAATTACCTTGTTTGAAGGAGTCGTAGAAGGGGGTATATATTGGAGAAAAGAAATAATAGAGACTGATATAAAGAACATAAGTCCAAGGATATATAGGACTATTTTACGTGACTTAGGCTCATTCATCGTTTCGGTTCCTCATATGATTAAGATATCCTTGTAGAATGATAATGGCTGCCAGTTTATCAATGACCTTCTTTCTCTTTTTTCTGGAGATATCAGCCTTTATTAAGGTCTTTGAGGCCTCAACGGTAGAGAGCCTTTCATCCCATGTAACAACTGAAATTTTGGCCTTCTCTTCAAGCATCTTAATCCACTGGAGGGTAAACTCTGCCTGTCTACCAAAGGTTCCATCCATATTTATAGGCATCCCAACAACGATCTTCTTAATATCATATCTTGAAATTATGGAATTAATTTCTTTCAGGTCTTCCTCCATTGATTTACACTCGATTGTTTTAAGGCCCTGGGCAGTAATTCCCAATTCATCGCTTATCGCAACCCCTATAGTCTTATGTCCAATATCTAAGCCCATAAATCTCATTAATTTTTTATCACCTATTTTGATATCTGATGTCAAGAGAACTTCTTTTTAAAGAGGTCTTCTTAAAAGTATTTAATGAGTTTTATAAAAACATTTTAAGGGCTTTGACCCCTGTCGCTTCAGTTATTTCAACACATTCAGGAGCTTTCTAAAAAATTGTTTCTCTGGAAAACGGGTCTCAACCCTTCGTTTCATAAAATAATATTTACCTCCTAATTAAGGCATACTCCAGGTTAAATCAGAATAATGGACCATACCTTAATTTAGTGAAGGGTTGCTCCATTTTTCATAGAGGTCTCTGAAAAAGTGTTTAGAAAGAGTCTTATAGACTGGGGAGGTGGGGTGAAAAAGCCTTCGAGCGGATACCTCTAATAGTTTAGCACTGATGATTAATACCCTTAGAATGCTTGATTTTCTTTGAAGCGATTGTAAGCAATTTAACTTCTTAATGTCCGCATTCGAAGGGTTTGGAACACTACCTCCCCAGTCATTCCAAGATTTTTTCAGTGCTCTCTCATATTATACTTGACAAGGGGTGATGAGTTTGTTATAAATTGCACAATCTAAATAATGAAGGGAGGGGAATTTATGGATTTTTCATTTACTGAAGAACAAGAGGCCATGCGGGAAATGGCTAAAAATTTTGCAGAGAAGAAGATCGCTCCCACCATGGAGGAGGATGAAAAGGAACATCGATTTAGAAAAGAGATTGTAAAGGAGATGGCAAGGCTTGGTTTCTTTGGTTGCCTTGCTCCTGAAAAGTATGGTGGAAATGAAAGTGGATATCTTTCAGCCTCGATAATGACTGAGGAGATTGCAAGGGTTTCACCTTCCTGGGGGCTTCCTTTCAACCTCCAGATGAATTCAATTCAATCCGTACTTCTTTCCTTTGGCTCAGAGGAGCAGAAGCAACGCTGGATCCCCAAGTTGATAAATGCTGATCTTTTAGGTTGTTTTGCTATAACAGAGCCTAACTCTGGTTCTGATGTGGCTTCTATGAAGAGCTTTGCAGAAGAGGTTGAGGATGGTTTTATCCTAAACGGGACAAAGATGTGGATTTCAGGGGTTCCGGTTTCAGACCTTGGTATTGTATATGCATATACTGATAAGGCATTAAAACATCGGGGTATATCAGCATTTATAGTGGATATGCACTCTCAAGGGGTGACACAAAAAGCCATTGAGACAAAATTGGGACTCTTCTGTGCTCCCACTGGAGAGATAGTCTTTGATAATGTGAAACTCCCCAAGGATAGTCTGGTAGGTCAGAAAGGGGATGGATTTAAAATCTGTATGTCTATGCTCGACAACACCCGACTTTCATGTGCCTCGAGGGCAGTTGGAGTTGCCAGGGCATGTAGGGAACATGCTGTTAGATATGCAAATGAACGAGAACAATTCGGTCAAACAATTGCAAACTTTCAAATGATCCAGGAACAGATTGCAGAGATGTATGTAGAGGAAGAGGCTGCAAAACTTCTTGTTTATAGAGCAGCCTGGAACAGGGATAGAGGAGCAAGAAATACCGTTGAGATATCCTGTGCAAAATACTTCTCTGCTGAGGTTGCGGTAAGGGCGGCAAGCACAGCGGTAAAGATTTTTGGTTCCTATGGATTTTCTTCAGAATATCCTGTTGAAAGGTTCTATAGAGATGCCAAATCTTACCAGATTGTTGAAGGGACATCTAACATTCAGAAGATGATCATTGCAAGAAATGTTTTAGGGCTTAAGTAAAAATAAATAATGATTTGTGAGAGGAGGAAAAAATTATGGCAACACCGGTCACAGCGCCGATGGTTGGTAAAATTGTATCTGTATCAGTGAAGGTAGGGGATCAGGTCAAGGAAGATGATCAAGTGGCTGTACTTGAAGCCATGAAGATGGAGATGCCCATTGTAGCCCCGATTACAGGGAAAGTGAAAGAGGTTTGTGTCTCCCCAGGTCAAGAAGTGGAGGCAGAAGCAGTAATCGCAGTTATTGAATGAGTAGAAAGGAGAAATGATAGAAATTTTATTATCTGATTTGAAGATAAGGCCAATGAGCCTTGAAGATCTCGATTCGATTGCTGAGATCGATAAAAGGATTTTAGGAAAATTCAGGCCTGATTATTGGAGAAGTCTGATCGAACTCTCTGACCCTAAATATCCTTTATCACGTCTTGTGGCAGAGTATAAAGGTAAGGTTATCGGGTTTATTGTGGGAGAAGTAAGTGGTTGGGAATTTGGGGTACCGGAGACGGTTGGATGGCTGACCACAATTGGAGTTGACCCTGATTATCAACACAATGGTGTGGCAAGAAGATTGAGTGAAGAGTTTATTAAGAATCTTAAAAAAATAGGTGTAAGTATAGTCTATACACTGGTTAACTGGAATGATTGGGACCTCCTCAAATTCTTTCATGCCATGGGATTTACAAGGGGAGGGGATATGATAAATCTCGAGCTGAAAATTGATCAATGAGAAATGGGGGTTTAAGACAGATGGGAAGATTAGAAGGTAAAGTAGCAGTTGTGACAGGTGGAGGTAGGGGGGTTGGAAGAGCAATCTGTCTGGCCTATGCAAGAGAGGGTGCTGATATAATCGTTAATTATGCTACAAGAGATCAACCTGCCCAGGAAGTTGTTGAGATGGTTCAGAATATCGGAAGAAGGGCTATAGCGGTTAAGGGAAATGTAGCTGTAAAGGATGATGCGGAAATGGTAATGAAGTCAGCCATTGATAACTTTGGGAAGATTGACATCCTTGTGAACAATGCAGGGGCTACAAGACCTGCAATGCTTTATAAAATGACGGAGGAGCAGTGGGATGAGGTTGTGGATATTCATCTAAAAGGCCCCTTTCTATGCACTCAGGCAGCTGCGAAGTATATGATGGAAAGGAAGAGTGGAAAGATTATAAATGTTACATCCACAGGACCAGCACTCATGGGCACAAAGGGTCAGATCAACTATAGTGCTGCTAAGGGAGGTATCATATCATTCACAAAGTCTGCCGCAAGGGAATTAGCTCCTTACGGAATTTTGGTCAATGTGATCTCCCTCGGAATTGTAACAACAGAGATGAGTGAAAAGATAAGAACAGATCCAAAATTGAAAGAACTCTATGAGAGCAGGGTTTTATTGGGAAGGTTTGCAGATCCTGAGGATCTTACACCAGCCTTCGTATTCTTTGCCTCTGATGAGTCAAACTATATAACAGGCCAGCTATTGTGTGTTGATGGTGGATACCTTCTTACATAGTAGAGATTCTTTAAAGGGGGGATGAGAGTCGATCAAGAAATCTAAGAAATCATAATAAGGCAATGATTATTAGAATCTCTCAAATTAAATCAAATAAAGAAAGGGGTGAAAGAAATGGCAGAAATACCTAACAAGATAGAGACTTGGCAAATGGTTCAACCAACAACAAAGGATAAGGATACAGGGGAGATAAAACCTGGCAAGCTTGAGAAGACCTCTATCCCTGTCCCTTCCCTGGCACCGGATGAAGTATTGGTAAAGGTTGCCGGATGTGGTGTCTGCCATACGGACCTGGGTTATTTCTACGATGGGGTTCCAACAGTTCAAAAACCACCTTTGACACTGGGACACGAGATAAGTGGAACGGTTGTTTCTGGAGATGAGAAATGGATTGGAAAAGAGGTAATCGTCCCTGCGGTGATGCCCTGTCGGAAATGCCTCCTGTGTAAGACAGGCAGGGGAAATCGCTGTTTGGCACAGAAGATGCCGGGGAATAGTCTGAGTATATATGGTGGGTTTTCAAGTCATATCCCTGTTCCATCGATAGATCTCTGTGAGGTGAGGAATCGTGGTAGTATCCCGCTCGAACACCTTGCTGTGGTGGCAGATGCTGTAACCACACCATATCAGGCAGCAAAGAGGGCAGAGCTTCAACCAGGTGATAATGTTATTGTGATTGGTGTGACAGGTGGTGTTGGTGTATACATGGCCCAAACAGCTAAGGCCCTTGGTGCAAAGACCGTCATAGGTATTGCAAGGAATCCCGAGAAGTTACAGAGGGCATTAAAATATGGGGCTGATTTTGTAATCAACTCTCAGGATAAGCAGATCAAGGATATAAGAAATGAATTCAGGGATATCTGCAAAAAGAATGGCCTTGAGGCAGGATTTGGATGGAAGATCTTCGAGGTAACAGGCACAAAGGCCGGACAGGAGATCGCCCTTGAGCTTCTCTCCTTTACAGGGAAACTCATAGTTGTGGGATTCGGGATGGCAAAGAATGAATATATGATCTCTCGCCTGATGGCATTTGATGCAGAGATAATAGGTACCTGGGGATGTTTACCAGAATACTATCCAATCGTATTGGATATGGTTCTATCTAAGAAGATCGATATCGAACCATTTGTAGAAACAAGGCCTATGAGCCATATCCAGTCTGTTTTTGAAGAAGTTCACAAGGCAGGCTCTCCTTCGAAAAGGATTGTCCTTACACCAGATTTTTAATTAAAATTTAAATCTAAAAGAGAGGAGGAGATTTTATGGCATTGGATTGGTTGCCGAGAGAAGATGAGATAAAAAATCATGACAGATATGGCGCCGAACACTGGGGGACAGAGGCCCCGTGTACAGTTTATGAGAAGAGACCTTTAAAGGACCCAAAAGGGAATGTCATCCAGGGTCTTTACGTTTCGTGGATCAGGCTGAATAACCCCGCACAGTATAACTCCTATACAACCGAGATGGTAAAAGGGGTCATTGCAGGATTTGAGAATGCTTCGACTGATCGCTCTGTTGTAGCAGTTATCTTTACTGGAACAGGTCCATATGCCTTCTGCACAGGAGGCAATACCAAGGAATACTCAGAATATTACAGCAGACGGCCGGAGGAGTATGGTGCCTACATGGAACTTTTTAATAATATGGTTGATTCCATCCTAATGTGTAAAAAGCCTGTCATCTGCCGTGTAAATGGTATGAGGGTCGCAGGAGGACAGGAGATCGGGATGGCATGTGATATAGCAATTGCTTCAGATCTGGCCATTTTTGGGCAGGCAGGTCCAAGGCATGGTTCTGCACCTGATGGTGGGGCTACAGACTTTCTTCCATGGTTTTTGAGTATGGAAGATGCCATGTGGAACTGTGTTAGCTGTGAGATGTGGAGTGCTTATAAGATGAAATGGAAGGGGCTTATCTCAAAGGCTGTCCCTGTTCTGAAAGATGAAAAAGGGAATTGGGTAAGAAATCCCCAGGTTATTACGGACAAGTTTGTTGAGAATGGTGAGATTGTTTATGGAGAGTTCAAGAGTGGTGATGAATATAAACAGTCAAGGGAATGGGTCAATAATAAACTTAAGAATAATGAATATGACTTTTCCCTCCTCGACGCAGAAGTGGATCGAGTGGTCTGGACATTTGCCAACCTCTTTCCAGGATGTCTGATTAAATCGATTGATTCAATCAGGGCAAAGAAGAAGTTCTTCTGGGATCAAACAAAGAATTATAACCGACACTGGTTAGCTGCAAACATGATGGGAGAGGCATTCCTCGGGTTTGGTGCATTTAACACAAAGAAGATCACAGGCTCTGACCTCATTGATTTTATCAAATACCGCCAGGGGATTGCCGAAGGAAGGCTTATGGATTTGGATTTCTTTGAGGAGGTATTCGCGAAACCACAGAAGAAATAGAAAATCATAAACCCTTCACCCCTTTAGAGACTGTGTCGCAATGAGGTTTATGCCATGTTCATTATATAAAGCCTCATAATGACATTATGACACAGCCTCTTTAGGGGGGTGGGGGGCTGGGAGAGGGAAGATGAACTTTAAACATATTCAAACAGAGTTTAAGGATGGTGTAGGCACTCTTACATTAAATAGACATCCCCTCAATATCCTGAATATAGAGATGATGGAAGAGATAGATTCCTATCTCGAGAATTTGAAAAAGGAGAAGTCCCTGAAGATTCTCCTCATTCAGGCAACGGGTAAGGCCTTCTCCGCAGGTGTTGATGTGGGAGAACATCTCGGGGATTCTGTCAATAAGATGATAGAGGTATTTCACAGAATATTCCGTTTGATGGATAGTTTGAAAGTTCCTTCCATCTCTGCTGTTAATGGTTCTGCCCTCGGGGGAGGGTGCGAGCTTGCACTCTATTGTGATATGGTCATAGCATCAGAAAGGGCGAGGTTCGGACAGCCTGAAATACAGGTTGGTGTCATTCCACCAATTGCCTGCTTAACATTTCCGAGGATGATTGGGCGTAAGAAGGCTATGGAACTAATACTCTCAGGTGATACAATCACTGCCAAGGAGGCCCTTTCCCTCGGGTTGATAAATAGAGTCGTTTCTGAGGCTTCATTTCAAGAAGAGGTAAATGGATTTGTAGAGAGATTTAAGAAACTAAGCGGAGTTATCTTAAAGATAGCAAAGGAGGCTACCCTTTCAGGCCTAAATGATGATATGGAGAGGGGGCTTAAAGCGATTGAAAAGATATATCTCGAAGATATGATGAAGACCCACGATGCCACTGAGGGGCTTAAAGCCTTTTTGGAGAAGAGAAAACCCACCTGGAAGGATGAATAATGATCGAAGGCCCAAAAGGGCCCCTCACTCTTATCTTTTAACTTAACTTCAATCCTCACTTTCCCTACCTGTCACGCCATTGTGATTCCGTCATTTTTCTGATATATTGAAGATTATAGAGGTCTCTTATAGAATCACTGAGGCGAAATGACCGATTCAATTTTATCGAGGGATAAAGATTTAAATTTTCCTCATATTACTGTTTTAAGGGCATCTGCAGGCTCGGGAAAGACATATGCCCTTGCAGAGAGATTTGTTCAATTCATTCTTTCTGAGAAAATACCTAAAAATCAATTAAGAAACATTTTGGCCATTACCTTCTCCAACAATGCTGCAAAAGAGATGAAGGAGAGGATACTCTCATGGCTTAAGGAGGTTTACCATAGAAATCCTGATAAACTTTGCAAGCTCTCCGATATCATTTCCCTTGATGAGAACCGGCTTGTTGAGAGGGCAGAGGCCCTGATAGACGAAATACTGCTTAACTATACCGATTTTCAGGTGAAGACTATCGATAGCTTCATGACTTCAATCTACAGGGCCTCGGCAATCGATCTCGGACAGAGCCCTGATTTTGAAATTCTACTCTCTCCTGAAAGAATTATAACCTATGCATTTAATAGATATCTTCGCAGGATAAGAGCAGGCTCACGAGAAGCACGTTTTCTAAAAAGTCTCTTAAAACTGATTTCAGAAAGAAGAGGTTCAGAAGCTCCTTATCTCTGGGATCCTTCAAAATGGATTCTCGAGGAGATTAAAGAGCTCCATAGCAAGCTCTCAGGCATTGCAAGAGATATAAAAATACCTGAGGAAGAGGAAGGATCTAAATCCATTACCCTTAGGATATCAAAGATTTCAGAGAAACTTGATCGTATTATTGATAAATCATGTCTTAAGAGAAGTGAAAGGAGCTCATTTAATAGGATTCTCGAGGTGATAAAGAACAGGAGCTACCCTGATCTCATTGGAATAGGACTGAAGAGTCCTCCTGTCCTTGAGCCAAAGGATTCACTGGGAAATAAAAAATATGACCGTATCCTGAAGCTCTGGAGAGGATTGGTGGATCTTATAAGGGAATATACACATATTCATGCTTTTCATTATTATATGCCATATTTAAAAGTCTATGAGACATTCAAAGACATTCTCGCCAGAATCAAGAGAGATGAAGAATCGGTGTTTATCGATGACATAAATAAAAGGCTTTCTGATTATCTCACCCGTGAGATCATCCCTGATGTTTACTTCAGGATAGGTGAAACAATATATCACTATCTGATCGATGAATTTCAGGATACCTCATCCATTCAATGGGTAAATCTTCGTCCCCTTATTGAGAACTCACTTTCTCAGGGAGGAAGCCTCTTTGTCGTTGGAGATACAAAACAGTCGATCTATGGATTCAGGGATGCAGATTACAGGATCATGAGGGCAATCGAATCAGAAAATCCATTTCCATCAGCCCATCACGAGGTAAAGAAGTTAAAGGTCAATTACCGTAGCTTTGAGCAAATAGTCAAATTTAATGAAGAGTTTTTCCATAAGATAGTGCCCAGCCGTGATGATTACAGGGAAGCATCTATTAGAAGTGGACTAAGCGATTATCTCCAGGATGTCAAGAGGGAATATCAAGGCTTGGGATATGTGGAGGTGAGGCTCTGTGATCAGGATGATGAAGACCCTCTGGAAAAAAAAGAATTACAGCGCCTCATCAAAGACCTGAAAGAAAGGGGATATCACTATTCTGATATTTCCATTTTGACACAAAAAAACGAGGATGTAGTAAACATTACGACATGGCTCAACG
Source organism: Deltaproteobacteria bacterium (assembly GCA_037440525.1). GTDB lineage: Bacteria > Desulfobacterota > BSN033 > BSN033 > UBA1163 > JBBITW01. Next base: position 18,006 of record JBBITW010000006.1, on the reverse strand, counting down.
AGATCGATGTTCCATTCATTTCTTACAGTAGCCTGGATATCAGAATGAGAAAGTTAACAGAAGAGATATTCTTTCTTTTGACCTTCCTTGACTGCCCGATGGACAATCTCTCTTTTTCGGGTTTCCTTCTTGGAGAGATTTTTAGAGAATCCTCAAAGCGAAAGGGAAGGTTGTTGGAACAGAATAGATTACATGAATTTTTATTTAAAAACAGAAAGAAGGAGCATCTTTACAAACTTTTTCAGAAAGAGTTTCCAGAGATATGGGAGAGCCATTTTGACAGGCTTTTCAGGTCTACGGGTTATCTTCCTCTCTATGACCTGGTAAATGAAATCTATCAGATTTTTGAAGTCTTTGAAACTTTTAAACAAGAAGAGGCAACGCTCGTAAAGATCCTCGAGGTGATAAAAGACTTTGAGAAAAAGGGGGTAAATAACCCCGGAGATTTTCTCAAACTTGCATATGATGAGATGTCTGAGGAGTCTTTCTGGAATATAGAAGTCCCTGAAGGGATTGATGCTGTGAGGGTGATGACAATACACAAGGCAAAGGGACTGGGTTTTCCGGTTGTGATAATTATTCTCTATGGAGAACAGCGAAGGGGCTTTAAATATATCCTGAATGAAAGTGATGATGGAGTATATCTATTAAAGATAAACCAGAACATAGCAATGGCAAGTGAGCCTCTTGAGAAGGCTTATGAAGATGAAAGGATTAAGGAGATAATTAATAGGTTGAACACACTCTATGTTGGCTTTACAAGGTCTGAATCTGAGCTTTATATTATCGGGGTTTCTGGAAAGAGGACAAGGTTTCCAATAGACCTGCTTAAAGAGCCCGGTTTTGCTCCAATGGGAAAGAAAGATTTCTATGCGAGTCCAACGAAGATTCACCAATCCTTTCTTGAAATTTACCACCCCGGAGGTGGAATAGACTTTTCTTCTTTTTCATCAAATGAGAGGCTAAATATAGAAGAGAGAAGAAGGGGAGAATTCATCCATCGTGTGCTCTATTTCATAGAATATCTAAATGAAGGGTATGAGGATAGATTGAAGGAAATCATCACGGAGGTGATGATTGAATCAAATATTGAGTATCCTGTTGATAAAGTCCAGAGTGAGCTTCGGGAATTTCTCTCATGTAAAGAGATCAGACCCTATTTCATCCCAAAGCCTGGCAGGATTATCAAAAGAGAGCAGGATTTTTCAGACCCTGAAGGTAATCTACTTATAATGGACAGGGTAATAATCGATAATGATTGTGTCATGGTAATGGATTACAAGACAGGTGGTGAAAAGAGGCAGGAAGAGAGTTATGCTAAGCAGATAAAAAATTATATCAGGATCTTAAATGACCTCTATCCAGATAAAAGGATAGAAGGCATGATTGCCTATGTGGATCTTAAGGAGGTTTTGAGGATAGATTGAAGGTTCTTCTGATCTCTCCGAAAAATGATTTGATTGAAGTGATTTTGAGACATCTATCTCCTTCCGGAAAGGACTACTCATCCAATCTCGTCATCTTTCCAGGTAAGAGGCCCTCTCACTTTTTGAGAAAGGCCATCTCGAAAAAGGAGGGATCAAGTATCCTACCACCCCGTGTCTTTTCAATGGATGAGTTTATTGACGAGATATATATAGAATACCTTGGAGAGAGAAAGAGGAAGCTTGAATCGATTGATGCAGTGGCGATTCTCTATGAGATTCATAAGAGATCATCAGATCCTATTGGTGAGAGGAGTTTTCTTGATCCTGATACATTCTTTCCAATAGGTCTTAAACTATTCAATGATCTTGAGGAACTTTATATTGAGGATGTTTTGCCCCGAATGGTGAGAGAGATTGACCATATCGGAGGGGAGGGTATTCCGGAGCCAACTGCAAAGAGGCTTCAATCGCTCTCTTATTTTTATGAGAAATTTTATAGGGAGATAGATGAGGCAGATTACTCAACCCGTTCTTCAAGATACCGCGAGGTTTCTTTAAATATTGAGAAGGTCAATTTCGATTCTTTCGAAAGGATTATCCTTTCAGGTTTTTTTGGCCTTACAAAGTCTGAAAAGAGGATTTTTAATTTTCTAAAGAATATGAAGCAGGTGATCTTCATTTTTCAGGATGGGTTTGGAATCGAGCTTTCTGATTTCGGGTTAAGGGCTCAGAGGGAGGTTCTTGATGGAAAGCCTTCGATCCATTTTTACAAAAGCCCTGATACTCACGGTCAGGTGCTGGGGGTCAGCAGGCTTTTGAAAGATAAGATTGAGAGAGGTGAGAGGCTTGCTGAAGATACTGTAATAGTCCTTCCCTCAGCAGAGACACTATTCCCATTATTCCATCATACCCTCAGACTTCTAAGACCTTCGGAGTATAACATCTCCCTCGGTTATCCACTCCATAGAACCCCTCTCTTTGGTCTCTTCAACAATCTCACGAAGCTTGTTGTTTCGATGGATGAAAATCGTCTCTATGTACCTTATTATCTGGAATTCATTCTTCATCCCTACATAAAAAATATATACTTTGATGGAAGGGCAGAAATTACGAGGATTCTTTTTCATTCGATTCAGGATGCGCTGACGATAAGAAGGTCAAGGAAGTTTATGTCCTTATCTGAGATAGAAAACGATGAGACTGTTATAAAATTTATCGAAGAGAGAATCTTAAGGGTTGAACCGGAGGTCAACTTAAATAGTATAAAGTGCCATTTAAATACAATTCATGAAAAGACAATCAAAAAGATTCTTTCCTCTGGGAATGTTAGTGAGTTTTCAAGCAGGTTAAAAGAGGTGATTGAATATATCTATGAGAAAAGTACAGCCCGCCTTCACCCATTCTTTTATCCCTACGCAGAAGCATTTGCCACTCTGCTTGATAACCTTTCGAGATCCCTGATGGGAAAGATAAGATTTGAGGAGATCGGGAGTTACTTTAAACTTATAAAGAAGGTAATAACAACCACCTATATTCCTTTCCATGGGACACCTCTCAGGGGGATTCAGGTTCTTGGGTTTCTTGAAACAAGAAATATTAGATTTGAGAATGTCATTTTTCTCGATTTAAACGAGGGGATAGTTCCTGAGATAAAGAAAGAGGATACACTTCTCCCGTTCAAAGTAAGAGAGAACCTTGGCCTTCCAACATACCTCGACAGGGAGAAGCTCTGGGCTTACTATTTTGATATTTTAATAAGAGGCGCTCAGGAGGTTCATCTCTTCTATGTTGAAAATTCTCAAAAGGATAGAAGCAGATTTGTTGAGAGGCTTCTCTGGGAGAGGCAGAAGGAGGAAAAGAAGAGTGATGATAAAAGCTACATAAAGACCATTAAGTATTCCTTGAACCTTCAGGGAAGAAAGCCCCATCCGGTTGATAAGTCTTATGAGATGGTTAAATTCTTAAAAGATTATCCCTTTAGTGCTTCATCGCTTGATACATATCTCAATTGTCAGCTCATGTTCTATTACCGTTATGTTCTTGGACTCGAGGAGAAGGAGATCGTATCAGATGAGCTTGAGAGGGAAGAGATAGGTCTCCTCGTTCACAGGATTCTGTTTGAATATTTTAAGGAAAAGTTGGGCAAGACCCTTTCAGAGAAGGATATGAATCTCAGAGAGCTTGAAGGGCTCGTTGGTAGTCTTTTTGAGGAACAGTATGGTAAAGCCACTTCAGGTGAGTTCTACCTCCTGAGAAGACAGATAGAGAAACACCTCAAGGATTTTATAGTAAATTATCAGATCCCGAAGGCAAAGGAGACTTCAATAGAGATAATAAGCCTCGAGAATAGACTGGAGGTTTTGGAGGATTCATTTAGACTATTGGCTCGACTTGACAGGGTAGAGAAGAGGGGAGAAAGGATTACAATCATTGACTATAAAACTTCTGCAAGCAGGAGATATCTCGAGATTAATTTTAATAAGCTCGATCCTGAAAACCGTTCAACCTGGAGTGAAGCCATAGGAACCCTTCAGCTTCCATTCTATCTTTATGTATATTCTCAACACACAGGAATAAAACCCGAGGAGATTGATTGCTTATTCTTACTCCTTGGAAGAAATATCATTGATAATAATATTGAATTACCTCTCCTCGAAGACCGTAAAGAGTTTGCTCAGAGGTTTGGTGACCTCCACTATATCATTTTCAGCCTTCTCGGGGAGATTACTGACAGGAATGAGTCCTTCATGCCCACATCATCTCCTAAAGATAAGTGTGAAAACTGCCTTTATAGACATATATGTACTAATTAATCCAAAAAATAATCCTCCAGTCACAATTCTTATGGGAAAGGAAATTATTTTTCGCAAAGTGGGTTTTGGGAGTTAAATTCCTATAGTTAGCAGCTTGCTAAGAGAGTTGAAAAAATGAGACAAATTCCGTTAATGCAAGGTCTGACCCCACGCCTCAATTTCTGCAGGTCAGCGGCAGTAACTCTACCGGATTTGCCCACCATTTGTGTAATATCAATAGTGAAAAAACCGGGACCACAACCGAGGGACTGATTGAGAAAGCATCGTTTTATCACTTCATTCCCGACCATTTTCAATTATTTTTAACCTTTACCAGATGGGGGTTCGGCAAGCCACAAGGGCTTTTGCCCTACGAGAAATTAAACGAATCCCAAACGTAGGGAAAGGGCTTGTCCCTTGCCGCGAAAGGTAAAAAAGGGGGATAGGGCTTACAATATAATAAGTGAATTTTGGGGTCAAATCTTTAAATATTATTTTTGTATGCTATCTTTTTTACTACTTTGTTAACTGTATAGCATTGTAGTATAATGAATCCCAAAAAACCTGAAATCTCTTTCAATGTATACCATGTATAACCACATCTCCTGCGTGCCTCATAAATGGGAATTCTCCAAGCCCCATCCTCACATGATTAAGAACAACATAAAAACAAAAAAGTTGACATTACCTATTTGTATGTAAACTCCTGTAAATTCACGTAAAATAATGTAAAATTTTACTTCCCCTTATTGACAAATCTATAAAATCTATTATATTAATTTCTCGTTTTTATAAGCTATAAAACGATAAAGAACATTAAGTTAATTCAGTTCTGTGAAATATTTTACTTCAAATTTGGAAAATAAATTACACAGTAGGGATGGGAGGTGGTAACATTTAAATAAAATTGGGGATGTAAGGAATAAAGACATGGCATTTCAATGTAAAAAATCAATTTAATAAGGAGGTAAAATTATGAAGGTTAAGTTGATGTTTTTGGTTTTTGCTCTGTTTGGTTTAATCTGGGTTCAGGGTTTAAGCGCCGCAACAGTTACTCTCTGGGATCTTTTCCCCGATACACAGGGAGAAAATAATTTTTGGGCCCTTGCATACAATCCTTCTTCAGGATATAGAGAACTTAATGATGGTGGGGAATATTTATTTAATACCCCAGGCCATTCATGGAATATACCTTATTTAACAATACAAGATGATCCAAACATTGTTACTCATCCTTATGGATATGAGCTTGGAGGTTTTGAACATACAGTATTGAAATGCATAGTTCCTTCAGATGTAATTTCTGTAAACAGGATTACTGGAGGAATTGATCCATGGGATGGTGGTGATATTCAATTTTATATAAAGAAAGGTAATAACATCCTCTATGAGACAACTGTTACTTCATCTACTGTAAATTTTGATTTATCAGTAAATATTTATCCCGGTGATGAGGTATATTTTGGTGTTTCTCCTATTGATAATTCATACAATGATACGACATTTTATTGGGCCACAATTGAATATACACAAGCCCCTATACCTCCTTCAATAGTTCTTTTATCGGGCGGTTTAGGAATGTTGGCAATATTGAGAAAGAAATTTTTTAGTTTGTAATTTGTAGGGGCAGGGTTTATCCCTGCCCTTTTATTAAAAATCTTATCAAATTGGGAGAAAAAATCAATGGAATTGTTAAACGTTTAGCCCCAAAAAAGCTTAATCATGCTTTTAATCCAAAAGCCATACTTTTTTAGTGTCTGAAACAAAGATTAAGGAGAGATTTCTATTTTTCATTTCCCAAATTATTTCCTTCCACTTCCTCGCCAATAAATAAAACCATCCCATTTATTTCATTGGGTGGATATTATTTAACATTTCAAAAAGACTAAATATTTTATGGAGCAATATTGAACCAAGGGCAAAAATTCTTTGACTTTTACTCTGAAAAATAATAAGATTTGATCTGATATGCTAAGAAATTCTGGAAAAAGAGGATCGATTATGGTAGAGAGCTGGATGACGGTTAGAGATGTAGCCAAGTACCTTCAATTAAGCATGGATATGATTTACAAAATGGCCCAGCAAGGCAAACTTCCTGCATCCAAAATAGGTGCGCAATGGAGATTTAAACGAGAAGAGGTTGACGAATGGGTCAGGTCACAACGACCGCAAGTATGGAAGGAGAAGTAAAGAAGTCTGGAAGGAAAGATACAGATGAGTTAAAGGCTGTTTTTAGAAATGGCGTCGAATTAGCTTAAAAATATTTGTAAACTCTGGCTTGAGGAACGGACACCAGAACAGTTGAAAGGTGAAGGCGGGTGATGGATAGAGGAAAATTTTTAGACGAAAAAGAAACCCCTATTTTAAAACACCATAATCAGATGCAAAATTATCTTCTGGCCATGAGAAGGTATGTGGAAGATTCCGCTTCTCCTTATAGTTCTCGAAACTCATCCAAGGGGGCGTTGCTAACCGAAGCCAAGATTTTGTTTTCTTATTTGACCAAAGTGAATTCCCTGAACTTAGCCAGGCGGGGTGTTTTTCAAGATAATATCTTTGGGAAAAAGACCTATCAGACACGAAAGAAATGTTGGATAGTCCTGCACTCACGATATTTCCCAAAAAGTGAAGGCTTAGAACAAATCCACCCTATTATCGCTCTTTTCCGGTCCAAAGCCACAGAAACAATGAAACAAATGGTTCTTTATTATCATTTTGCTACTTCAGACCTTTTCTCATATGAAGCAACTACAGAATTAATTTATGATTTGTATCGCCAGGGGTTGTCAAACATTGCCCCTCGCAATATCCATGAATTTCTAGAGTTAAGGAAGAAAGTTCATCCTGAAATTAATAAATGGTCTCCTCAAACACGTCTATCCTTAGTAAGTCATTATCTTTCAGCCATGAGAGATTTTGGAATCCTTGAAGGTAAGAATCAGAAGAAGATTCACCGACCAACAGTTGAAGAAGATTTATTCTTATATATCGTCACATATTTAAGAGATTGCGGAAAGTCTCCGAAGGCTATTCTGGTTAGTAATGATTTCAAACTTTTCTTACTGTCCCAACAAGAAGTCGAGTTAAAATTGCTCGAAGCACAAAGGAATGGGAGGATTAAGTTTCAAAAAGCAGGGCACATTGTTTCTTTAGAACTACCATGGAGGTCAATCCTTGAATACATCGAAAGCATTGGACAGCAAATTCGCCGAGCTTGAAACTCTTCTCTTTTCCGGAGGTTTCGAGCAAGCTCGGGCGAGAACCGGTGTTCCCTTTATAATTTTACTTTATCCCCCGGAAGAAGAGATCCAAGTTCGGCGGCGTATTGGCACTTTGGGAAGGAAGATGGAGTCTAACGGGTGTAACATTCAGTATTTCGAAACGGAACCTTTACTTTTTGAATTTCTTGATTCGAAAGGGAAAAGCAAAGATGCATTTGAGGCTGAACGTCAGGACCCCAAACAATTAAGATCAAATATTGCCAGGAATCTTTTCATCAAGCGTCTAACTGAATTAGGTAAGGAGGCAAAAGGCAAATCAGTGTTATTTATTCGCAGGGCGGGAGGATTTTATCCCCATGTCAATGTTCATAGCCTTCAGGAAAGACTTGTTAATGTCCTCAAGATAACAACGGTTTTCTTTATTCCAGCCATCGAAACCGAAGGTAACCATTATTTGTTTATGGGCAAAGAAAAGACACAGAAATACAGAGGACATTACATTTGAGCGAGGGAAGACATGAAAATTGGTGAAATTTTTAAGTCTGACATAAGTCGAGATATCAATCCTGTCATCAAGGTAGCAGACCGGAGCGAAGAGTTACTCCGTGAGGAACTCGATAGTTATGTGGTTACAGAGGTAATCGAGCGATATCTTGAAGATTTCTTAAATCATTATGCTGAAACCCGTCTGAAGGAGACCAACCATATTGGTGTTTGGTTATATGGATTCGTTGGCGCTGGAAAATCACATCTTGCCAAAATTGTAGGCCTTTTATTGGCTAATACCAAAGTTGCGGGACAAAATGCTATTGATCGATTTATACCCCGAATCCAAACCTGTAAACGTCCAAAAGAAATTGAAAGGCTTCTTTTTGAAATCCGTAACAATATGATAACTGAAGTGATTCCTTTTCATATAAATTCTGAAGCAAATCAAGCAGCCGAAGACAATATCTGCAGGATATTCTACCGAGTATTCTTCCGACATCTTGGATTCAGTGAGGATATTCGGATTGCCCTTATAGAACAAGCTCTTGTAAAATCTGGGAAATATGATTTTTTCAAATCTAATGTTAATCAAAAAACGGGTGAGGAGTGGGAAACAGTTAGACGACCTGACTATTGGGACCTTTACCGCCAAGAAATATTTTCAGCTCTTGTAGAGACATTACCAAACTCTTATTCTTCGCCGCAGGATGCTCAAAAAGCTTTTGAAGGGAAACAGCCTATTGTAACCTTTCACAATTTTGCCGAAAGGGTTGAAGAATACATTATTGAGTTGGATAAGAAAGATAAAGGTAAGACCCATCGAGTTCTATTTATCGTAGATGAACTTGGGCAGTTCATTGCTGATAGCGGAAAGAAGCTCCACGACGTAGGAACCCTCACTGAAGAATTTGCAAAGGTTGGCAAAGGGCATATATGGATATTTGCTACGGGACACGATTCACTCAAGGATTTGGTCGATAATGCTCGTGAATTTCAGGTAGACTTCAAATGGCTTGAAGGAAGATTCAAGAAGCAATATACCCTAACAGCTGAAAACATCGAAGTGGTGCTTGAGGAAAGGCTATTTAAAAAATCTGTGAAAGGAGAAACGGAACTTAAGAAACTATATCAGCAAAAATCGGGTGCAATTTCAGAACTTGGAGGTCTTTCCAAGATAAGCCGAACCTTTCCAGATCTAAATGAAGAACGATTCATTTCCTGTTATCCTTTCCGGCCTTATCAATTAATATTGGCCCCCGAGATCCTTCATTCAATCCGAACCGCCGGAGGACGCTCGGACGTCCTGGCAGGTGCCACCAGAAGTTTATTAGGGATCACTCAAGGTGTTCTTGCACGAGAAGAGAATGGATATAAGCAGGCAGAAATAGGGAAAATTGTTCCTTTTGATCAAATCTATTCTGAACTCCAGGATGTTGAGATTCCTCACCAAATTCGCGCCGAAATAAACGGGGTAGACCAAAGGATTCCTAAACAAGAATTTCCTTTGAAACGCTTACTTCAAACCTTATTTCTTGTCCAACAGCTCGATTACATTCCAACTTCACCTCGAAACCTGGCACTCCTGATGGCAGACCATATAGATACTGACCTTAAAACATTAGAATCAAAGATTAGTAAAGGGCTGGAGCAGCTCCAGGCTGCAGCTTACGTTGTTGAATCAGGTGGCCTTTACAAATACATATCTGGAGAGGAGCGAGATGACGCCGAGTTGATTGCACAGAAAAAGTCAGAGGTTAAGACGATCCATCGTAGAGAAAAGTTAAAAGAGCAATTCCTAACGTCTCATGTCCTACCTATTGGGGTAGTTCAATATGAGGATAAGTTTCAATTTGATATACGAGTCATTTGTGACGGCCGCTTTAACGATCAGGGGGATTACACTCCTGGGCAGGTGATTCACAGTAAAGGTAATTTGGAATTAAGGATTTTTTCTTGTCTATCTGTAACGCTCAATGATACTTCCATTGATGACCTGGAGGAGAAGTCTCTCTCCGAACCTTATATCGTCTATTGGTTATCTAACAAATCTTCTAAAATTGAGGGCCTTCTTACATCCTTGATTGGAACAGAAAACGCAATGCGACCAATAGAATCAGATACTTCGCAATCGACAGAGCGAAGAAAAAGGGCACGTCGCTACCTTGATGAGCTCGAAACACATATAAAGCCACAAATTGAAGAAGAAATTCGCCGTTGCTTGCGTGAAGGGCACATTGTATTTCAAGGTACTACTCACTCCATAGCTGCCGGAGGGGACAATCTGAACGCGATTTTTAATAGAGAAATGTCAAGCATTATTCCAAAGGTTTATACTCAATTCAGTAGAGCAAAACATAAAATAATCAATGAACGAAAGACCATTGAAGACATACTTACGGAATCATCTCAAAAACTCAAAGCAGTAGGAGAATCTTCAAGTCAGCCACCAGGGCTTGGCCTGTTTGACAACCAAGGGAATCTTAAGGTGACAACTCCTGCGGTTTCAGATATCTACGATTATCTTGATAAAGCTACACAAAAAGGAGAACGAATCAATGGTGACACACTTTGTACCAAGTTCACCGGCATACCTTATGGATGGGACCAAAATCTGATAAGGGTAATAACTACTGCCATATTTCGCTCCAATTTTCTTGCGATAAAATATGAAAATGCTATTTACCGAGATTATCGGGTAGAAGAGGCGCGAAAAGTATTTATTGACAGCAGAAAGTTTAATCGTTCAGAACTGACTCTTGAGACAGAAACTCCACCATCCGCCGATGAAATTCAGAAAGCTCGAGAAGAAGCAGAGTTAATCTTTGGCGTTAAACCTCATGAAACACCAAGTTCAATTGCTGAGATTCTTGAAAAAAAGATAAGCGAGTCAACGGATGAACATCGCCACCTTAAAGCGTGGGTTGAAGGGTCCCAATTTCCAGTGAGTGATACTTTCGCCAAGGCACCGGATACATTAAATGAAATTATTAACATCAAACGACCAAACCCAATAGTTAAAAAATTCCTCGAAAATCTGGAAGGTGTTCGTAAAAGCGTTGCAATCATAAACAATCTGACAAAGTTCTACAATTCACCCGACAGAAAGAAGTTTAGTGACATGGTTAAGTTCCTTCCGATTGGACGCTTTTTAAGAGATCGCATTGGTAAAGCTGATATGCCTAACACAATTGAAGGAACTGATTTTCTTGAAAAGAGATGGGTGGAAAAGAACCTTCTTGAAAGATTCTCAGAAGCTGTTTCTCTTCTTCTACAGGCAATACCTGAGCTTGAGAAAAAATTTGATGATCTTAAGAATAGATGCATCGAAGCAATAAATAAGGCGACCGAGAGACTTTTATCATTCGGAAAGCAAGAAGGACTTACTGAGAGTGATTTTAAAGAGTGTCTATCCCCACTTCAGAACAAGAAAGAGACACTGAAAGAAGCTTACTTCGAGTTAACGAATGAGGAGGTTACAATCCAGGGACTCTGGACAGGGGTTTCGGAGATCGAAGCCATAGAGGACCGAATACGCCAGGAGATTGAGGCCTTAGCAATTAAGAAAAAAGGTAGAAAGCCTTCAGAGGAAAAACCAAGAAAGCGAATTCGATTACGTGAATTACCAGATGTTCCCAAAGTGATCCGAAATGAAGATGACCTTAAAAAGACATTAACGGGCATTGACAAGGCTGTGAAAGAAGTCTTGAAGGATAATCAAGAAGTGGAGTTGGATTAAGATTTATAGAAGAGACGACAAAAAAGGCAATTAAAAAAACAATCCTTGCCTTAAGGAAACTTCTTGAGAAAGAAGATATCCCTTCAGTTTTAAGACAATATGGGATATTTCCTGATGGGCGAAGAGTACCCATTGAGAAACTGGCACTTCTCGACGAGCACGGCAAAAAGCGCAGAAGACGCCTTGAGGCAATTATTGATCGAGAGGTTCAGGCAGTTGGCGGAGACCAGAAAACAGGCATTGAGCGGTACTGCCGAGAAGTTGCTTTCACTTACTTAAACCGACTCATTGCCCTCCGTTCAATGGAAGTCCGTGGTCTCATAGATGAATGTATAAAGATTAGGAGGACTACGCGGGAAGGAGTCTCCGACACTACAGGTTCTTGAAAGAAAACTCCGGAATTCAATTTGATACAGAGGATACCGAAAGCCTCAAGGCATTTTTACAGGCTATTTTCCGGGAGCTCCAGGATGATATCAAGATTCTATTCGATCCCGATGATGAATATTCCACATCATAATGCCATCCATTCAGGGCCTGCGAGAGTGCATTCGCGCTTTAAATGAGGATATTCCTGAAGATGCTTTCAAAGAGCCTGAACTCATTGGCTGGGTATATCAATATTTCCAAACGGAAGAGAAGGACAGGGTATTCGAAGAGGTTCGAACTAAAAAGAAAAAGATTGAAGGTGATGATATTGTTCCCGCTACCTCCCTCTATACTGAGCGCTATATGGTGGATTATCTTATTCAGAACTCCCTCGGTGCTATCTGGATGGAGATGTACCCTGATTCGAAACTCTGCGAAAACTGGCCGTATTTTGTCAAAGACCAGGATTTAAAGCCTCGTGAAGCTAAACCAGTAAAATCTTTATCCTTCCTTGATCCTGCCTGTGGGAGCGGACATTTTTTATTGGTTGCTTTTGATTTTTTTGTCCAGATGTATGAGGAAGAGGCTCGTCTGGCGTTCGAGGACAAAATTCCAAAAGAATGGCTTGTATCCAGAGAAAAAATTCCCACTACCATTCTTGAGTTTAACCTTCATGGAATAGACATAGATTTACGCTCCGTGCAGCTCTCATACCTCGTTTTCTACCTCAGAATGAGAGAGTATCAAAAATCAGTAGGTGCACCGAAGTTACTTCCAACAAAGGTCAATCTTGTTGTAGCGGATGCCTCCTTGCTTAATACCCCCGAATTCTTATCATGGTGCGAGGAGAGATTTAAGGAGGAACCATACGCAATCAATATTATTAAAGGTATTTCTGGAAGACTTAAAAACCTTTCGGAAATCGGAAGTTTAGCAAGACCTGAAGAAGATTTGAAGGAATTGATTCACAGGGAGAAGGAAAGGTTGCTTTCTGCATGGAAGAGAGAGAAGGCGCCCAAACAGTTTTCTCTTTTTCGGCAAATGTTGACGCCGGAACAACAGGAACTCCCTTTTGATAAAGTTACAGATGATCAGTTTTGGGGAGAAGTTCTGAGTCAGGTTACAAGAGCCCTTGATGAATACTATAAGGAGGCATCTGAGCGCGGCGATACAAGAGCCCAAGTATTTGCCCATGAAGCGAGCCGCGGATTCAAGTTTTTGGAGCTTTGCAACAAACGATACGACGTGGTGGCAACTAATCCGCCATACATGGGCTCAGGCAATATGGGAAAAGAATTAAAGGATTATGTGCAAAGGGTCTATCCTGAAGGAAAACGGGATTTATATGCGGCTTTCATTTTGAGAAACCGGGAATGGGCAACAAATCGTGGAATTGTTGCAATGGTTACCCAACAGTCGTGGATGTTTCTTAGCAAATTTATGAAAATACGAGAGAAGATTATACAGGAATCATCAATTCAGACCATAGCTCATCTCGGACCTCGTGCTTTTGCAGAAATAGGTGGTGAAGTTGTCAACTGCTCCCTTTTCACGCTGGAAAACCAATTCATATCGAAGAAACATCATATTATTGCCTTTCGCTTAATCGCAGCCAAATCGCCTAGCGAAAAGAGGATATTATTAGAGAATGCCACCAGAAAATTTAACCAATCAATCATTTTCTCAATAAATCAGTTGCTATTTTTGGATCTCACCGAATATCCCATCGTTTACTGGCTCACGCAGAGATTCCTCGACATTCTGATAGAGCATGAACAACTCGGAAGATTGTATAATGTTAGCCGTGGCGTTGACACATGTGATAATAATAGATTTTTGCGATTCGTTTGGGAAATAAGTGAAAGAGGCGGAAGATGGCTAAAATATTTAAAGGCTGGAGGATACCGACGATGGTACGGATATGAATCGCGGTTACTTGATTGGTCAGAGAATGGAGACGGACTGAGAAGAGCACTGCTTAAAAAATATTCCTATCTTGATGGAAATTGTGATTGGTTAATAAAGACAAATACTTTCTTCAAACATGGTTGGACTTACAGTTTGATGGCTCAAGGTAGTTTGGGAGCCAGATGTTTGGATGGACTTAGTATTTGTGACAGCGCTTCACCCGGGATATTTTCTGAATCTCCGCAGTATCTTATCGGCGCTATATTAAACTCTAGGCTCACAAGTTATTTACTTTGATCAATAAGCACTGATTTGAAGTTCCGTGAGGGTTACGTTTCACGAATCCCAATAAACGATGCTAAGGACGAAACAATTGTTCAGTGTGTTCAGTTTTGTATATCGCAGAAAAAGAGCCTTATATCTTCTGATATGACTGAGCCTTGTTTCGCCCACGGTGTCCTCGAAACTAGAAATGGCATCACCATATTGCAAATAATATTTCAACTTATCAATAAAGAATCAAAGGGTTCTGTCCTAATCTTGATGAACGAAGGTATTATGGAATCACGTGTCTTCTTGCTATATGAACTCAGCAATGTTGAAAGCAAGATGATAGCAGATGAAACAGGCACCCCCGCCGGCTGGCATCCGCTCATTAAAGGCTATGACACAATTCCTGAAACAGATGTCTGTGAAATCCCCAAGGAAGTAATCGAATACCTAAACAATCACATGCGTATTAGCCCATCAGAAAAAGAACTATCCCGAATCAAATCCCGACTGCGTACTTTATATGAAGCAGGACCTGGGGCAAAAGTTGAAGATGTGATTGAGGGTGAAGAAAATGCTGCCGATTCCAATGAGGAAGAAGAAACTGAATTACTTATTGGGAAAAGAATCCCAATCCCCACAGAGACATTTCTCGAGGAGCTGTCTGTTAAGATGGAAATCCATCCCATATCTATTTACTGGCTCTTGAAAGAGATGCGAGAGAAGGAAGGACTCGTCTGCTGGCCTGAATGTAAGAGGTATGTGGAAGATTATTTCACGGTTATGATTCTAAGAATGCTTGGATTTCGCTGGCCAAAGCAGATTGAGGCAAATGAGCCTATTCCGGAGTGGGCTGATAAAGATGGCATTATCCCTATAACCGATCATACTGGAGAAAAACCACTTCTTGAGAAGGTCCGTGATAGAATTGGGGCAGAATTTGGTGAAGATAGAATTGCTGATATCGAGTCAGAATTTGCGGATATTTTATATAACGCCTCTTGCAAAGAGGCTGAAATAAAAGGCAAGACGCCTCCCAAGAAGAAGATGACTCTTGGCCAATGGCTGGAGAAGGAATTTTTCAAGCGTCACACCAGCCAGTTCAAAAAACGACCCATTGCATGGCACATCACAAGCTCAAACGGGACATTTCAAGTATTGATTTTTTATCATAAAATCTCCCTCGATATGATCAAGAACTTAAAGAATAGACACCTTGCCAGGGTTCAGAGTTATTATGGTTCGCTCCTTGAAAAAGCACGAAGAGGAGAATCGGTTCCAGGCGGGTTGACAATGGGGAAACTATCAGACATCGAGTTTGAACTTGAGGAGTTTTCAAACAAGTTAGATAAGTTAATAGCAATTCCATACGAGCCTTTAATTGATGATGGAGTCCGGGTAAACATTGCTCCATTACAGAAGCTTGATTTATTAGCATCACCGGTTTTAGCTTCAAAGGATGTTGAGCGTGCTATTGCTGACCGCAACCGCTGGCGCGAGGACGATAAAGAGCAAAATACCATTTGGAGACTGACTTGAGTTTTTGTTTCGGTTTTTTAAACTATTCCAGCAATTGCTGAAACCTAACCAAAACTTGAAATCTCTTGACGCATGTTTCACTAAATGATAAAATTTCAGCAAACGCTGAAATTCTAATAAATAATGAAAATACAATGAAAGAGCTTGAAATTATTGAATTATTAAAAACATCAATTAAGGAGATTCTTGATTCGACCGGTACTGTCAAGGTTACCCGTACTGGTTTTGAAGGGACGAGATTTTTTAATCAGAATATTAAGGCAGACTTAGTGGTTCAGGTAGAGACAAAAGAGAAAGAAAAATATCTTATTGTTTTTGAGGTCAAGTCAGTCGGGCAGCCGAGATATGCCCGAATGGCAGTAAATCAACTTCAATCTATCCTCACAAATAAAGAGAATTTTTATGGTGTTTTTGGGGCTCCATTCATTTCAGAAGAATCAAAAAACATTTGTCAAGAGGCAGGGGTCGGGTATATTGACCTCGCAGGAAATTGTCTTTTCAAATTCAATAATGTTTATATCAATATAGAAGGAAGACCAAACCCTTACCCTTCCACGAGGCCATTAAAATCAATATTCGCTACAAGGTCCACCCGGGCCTTGAGAGTCTTACTTTGTAACCCGAAAAGAGATTGG
The DNA here is from genome assembly GCA_037440525.1 of Deltaproteobacteria bacterium. Lineage (GTDB taxonomy): Bacteria > Desulfobacterota > BSN033 > BSN033 > UBA1163 > JBBITW01. Next base: position 1,620 of record JBBITW010000006.1, on the reverse strand, counting down.
TTCGTCAAAGACCTGGCAAAGGAAGCCAATATCAGTCTGGGACAGACGTCAAATCTGAAAAGGCGACTCCTTGAATATGAGTTCATTAAGGAAATAGGCAATGAAAAAGCTGCGAAGTTTTGCCTTTCTAATCCAGAGGTCTTATTAAATAGATGGGCTGAAAATTACAGCTATCGAGAAAATAAAATAAAAAATTACTATTCATTAGATGATGTCAAAAATATTGAAAAGAAAATAGCTGATTACTGTGAATTTAATCAAATCAGGTATGCCTTCACCATTACCTCTGGAGCCTCTCTGGTAGCCCCATTTCTCAGATATAAGAGGGTCTTTGTTTATTTATCAAATTCCATAGAAAAAGTAGCTCTTGCTCTCGGGTGGAAAGAGGTTCCTTCGGGACCGAATATCACGATATTAGAGCCTTATGACGAAGGGGTCTTCTACGGACTGCAAGAGGTCAATGGGATGAAAGTGGTTTCTGATGTTCAGCTCTATTTAGACCTAAGAGGCTACAAAGAACGCGGCGAAGAAGCCGCTCAGTTTCTTATAGAAAACCGTCTGAGAAAGCAATGGTAAAAAAATCAGATTATCCTAAAGATGAAGTTGAGGCTTGCTTATCTGTATTGGTTGAATTTATGACCGTGCTTGGAGAATACAAAGACTCAATAGTCCTTGTGGGAGGATGGGTTCCATATTTTCTCATCCAAGAAAAGAGGGATGAACACACTGGAAGTCTCGACATTGATGCGGCTTTTGATTTCAAAAACATTTCTTCAGAAATGTACGGCACCATTTTAGAACTTTTAAGAGAACGAGGCTATGAAGAGACTGAACAACCCTATATTTTTAACAGGACCGTCAAAACAGAATCAGGCGCGCAGGTAACTGTCAAAATAAACTTGCTTGCCGGCGAATATGGAGGGACTTCTAAATCTCATCGGACTCAAAAGGTTCAAGACGTTAAGGCGAGAAAAGCAAGAGGCTGCGATTTAGCCTTTAGTCAAAATATCTCTTTCACATTAAGTAAAAGGATGCCTGATGGTGCCATCAATGAGGTAAATCTAAAAATCGCAGATATTGTCCCATTTCTTGTTATGAAGGGAATGGCGCTTTGGGATCGATATAAAGAAAAGGATGCCTATGACATCTACTTTTCAATTTTATACTTTCCAGGTGGCATTGAAAAATTGGTTAATGTCTTTCAACCCTTTAAATCCAATAAACTGGTACAAGAAGGCCTTGGGAAAATAAGAACAAAATTTAAGGATATCGAATCACCGGGGCCTGTTTGGGTTACGAATTTTGAGGAAATATATGATGAGGAGGAGAAAGAAAGAATGAGAAGAGACGCTTTTGAACGTGTGAATGTGTTTTTAGATGCTCTTAATATTAAGCCATTCCCCGAGGGTGATAAATGATTATCCAAGAATTACGAGCAGAATTTAATGAATATTTTCAATCCCTTGACCCTGAGCTTATCTTGTGGTTAGACCCTTCTGCCCAATGGAAAGGGGCCATTGACCACATCAGAAAAGATTTTGAACTGATCGAATATCGAGGAAGCCAGCTTGAGGTGAAGGCAAAGGTTGAGCTTACCTGGGCGAAGGGCAAAAGGCCAAA
>JBBITW010000005.1:0-41861 GCA_037440525.1 Deltaproteobacteria bacterium | reverse complement strand
AAAGAGTGGTGTCATTCCGAGCGAAGCGAGGAATCTATAGAATTCAAACCCTTATAAAACATAGATTCTTCGGCTAAAGCCTCAGAATGACATTACGACACAGCCTCTTGGGGAGAGGGAATGGGTGAGGGGATCTAAGATACCTTGGATCTTTTATTTCCTAAAAAGATTCTTTTTTTCAAACCGATATAGGGTTCTTGGACTAACTTTTAGAATTTCAGCAGCAAGCTTCTTATCTCCACCTGTCTCCCTTAACACCTCCTCAATATATTCCTTCTTCACCTCCTCAAGAGATCTACGTTCTTCACCTATCTCCCTTAACCTGTAGGAGATTCCCTTCCTCAGGTTTTTTGGAAGATCATCAGGAGTAAGATATTCATGGTCTGTTATTACAACAGCCCTTTCAATAACATTTTCAAGCTCCCTCACATTTCCTGGCCAATCATACTCTAAAAGAACTCCCATTGCCTCTTTTGAAATCCCTTTAATCTCCTTATAGTTCTCCTTGGAATAGGTATCAAGGAAATGGTAGGCAAGGATTGGAATATCTTCTTTTCTATCTTTTAACTCTGGAAGAAAGATAGGAAAGACATGAATTCGATAAAATAGGTCCTCACGAAATTTCCCTTCCCTCATATTGGTTTCGAGATTTTGATTGGTTGCCGCAATCATTCTTACATCAATTGGTATCCTTTCTGTACTCCCTATCCTCATTACCTCTTTCTCCTGAAGGACTCTTAAAAGTTTAACCTGCACAGAAGGGGAAAGTGTAGAAATCTCATCCAGGAAGACCGTCCCTCCATTTGCCTCTTCAAAAAGGCCTTTCTTCGCCTGAATCGCCCCTGTAAAGGAACCTTTTGTGTGACCAAATAGTTCACTCTCAACCAGTGTCTCAGGAATGGCCCCACAATTGAAAGTGATAAAAGGACCACTTGCCCTCGGACTATTATAATGAATTGCCTTTGATACAAGCTCCTTTCCTGTCCCACTTGCTCCATATATTATGACAGTACTGTTGCTTGGTGCTACCTTTTCAATCAAAGAAAATACTTCCTGCATCTTTTTACTCTTCCCTACGATATTACTAAACTCAAATCTTTTTCTTACCTCCATTCTCAAAAGACGGTTTTCCCTTATAAGTTTACTCTCTTTAAGAACTCTCTTGATATGTATAAGAAGTTCGTTAAAATCGATTGGTTTTGTTATATAGTCGCTTGCCCCTATCTTCATTGACTCAACTGCAGTTTCTATTGAACCATAGGCTGTCATCATTATGACAGGGAGATCTTGCCTTGTTCCTTTAATGATTTTAAGAAGCTCCATTCCATTCATCTCGGGCATCATCATATCTGTAAGTACCAGGTCAAAGACATCAGCTTCTATCTTTTCCAATGCCTCTATTCCGTTTTTTGCAACCTCAACAGAAAATCCTCCCATCTGGGAAAGGCCCATTCGAATTACCTCTCTCACAGGGTCTTCGTCATCCACCACCAACATCTTAATATTTTCCATAAGAATTTCCATAAAATAATTTATTATCAAAAATTCTCAGCAAAATCAATCTTTTTTAATTCTAAATCGAGATATTAAATTCTCTTTCTTTTAAATTAGACTTAAATTGAGGGAATTTTTATTAAAAGCCTTTCCACCAAAGACGGAGACACTTTGGGCGTATATTTATAAGTCGTTGCGTGGCAATCCGACGAAGTCGTTGCGAGGAGCGAAGCGACGTGGCAATCTTATAGATTCCTCGCTCCGCTCGGAATGACAATTTTATAGAGATCGCTTCGCAATGACAATCGAGAAGTACTCAATTCAAATTAGAATCATTTCATAAAAAGATGCAAGATTAGGTTATAATTTATTTAAAAAGCTCGAGAGGTTGACTGTTTAGCAATTTCTTATAAAATATATATATATTGGTTTTAAAGAAAGGGGGATTTGTGGAAGATCGAATATTAATTGTTGACGACGAGGTTTTACTTGGGGATGTTATTGCCCAGAGGCTTTCCCATGAGGGATATCATTGTATAACGGTCCAAAACGGGAGAGAGGCACTTAACCAATTTTACAAAGAGAATTTTTCCCTGATTATATCAGATATCAAAATGCCAGAGATGGATGGTATCGAACTTCTAAAAAGGGTGAAGGCGATTGACCCAAATATGAAGGTGATAATGGTAACAGGTTTTCCTGAGATTAACCTCGCTGTGGATGCTATGCGACTTGGGGCTTACGATTTCATAATCAAACCGGCTGATCTTGATCTGATTGTCATAAGTGTGAAGAGGGCCCTCGAAAGCAAGAGACTTGAAGAGGAGATTGAGGCATACCATAATCGCCTCGAAGAATTGGTGGAAGAGAGGACTGCCCAGCTAAGACATGCCTTCATGATGCTCAAGAGGATACACTTGGATTCAGTGAAGGTCCTTGTGGAGGCCATTGATGCAAAGGATCCTTACACCCGTGGACATTCTGATCGGGTTAAGAGGATGAGCATCAAGATTGCAAACTATATGGGTTTTTCTAAAGAGAGACTTGAAACACTTGAGTATGGAGCTCTTCTTCATGATATAGGTAAGATCGGTATTAAGGATGATATCCTTCAAAAGCCAGGCCCTCTCAGCTATGAAGAATATCTTCATATTCAGGAACATCCTTTGATTGGTGTGAAGATTGTTGAAGATGTTGAATTTTTTAAAGATAAGATCCCGATGATACGCCACCACCATGAGCGTTATGACGGAAGTGGTTATCCAGATGGACTTGCTGGAGAGAGAATCCCCCTTGAGGCAAGGATTATAAGCATCCCAGATGCCTTTGATGCGATGACAAGCCTGAGGCCTCATCGTGGAATTATGTCTCTTGAGGATGCACTAAAAGAGTTTGATAAAGGAAAGGGCAAACAATTTGACCCAAATGTTCTGGAGATATTCATAAGAGAAAAGATTTATAGAACATAGCCTCTTCCATCTTTTATCCCTTGAAATAAGTATTATCGGAAAGGCAAAAGTTGGAATTTTTTTAAAATATGCCTGCCAATTTAACCCCTGAATATTTAGAGGCCGAATCAAAATTTAAACAGGCAAAGTCTATCCCGGAAAAGATAAAGGCCCTCGAGGTCATGATGGCTGTTATACCTAAGCATAAGGGTACTGAAAAACTTCGTGGACAACTCAAAAGCCGCATGGCCAAGTTAAAAGAGGAACTGCAGAGGAAACCAACTATAAGTAAGGCAGAACAGGCCTTCAATATCCGAAGAGAAGGAGCTTCGCAGGTCGTTCTCTTAGGCCTCCCCAACTCTGGAAAATCAACCCTCTTTACCAGACTAACAAATGCATCTTCAGAGGTGGCAGATTATCCATTTACAACACAGAGGCCCATTCCAGGGATGATGAAGTTTGAAAACCTACAGATTCAACTTGTCGATACTCCTCCAATTCAGCTCGATCACATAGAGCCTGGATTCCCCAATCTCATTCGAAACGCAGATGCCCTTATCATCTTGCTTGACCTCACAGAGGATCCAATCTTCCAGATGGAGATTCTTCTTGAAGAACTGAAGGGGATGAGGGTTGAGATTTTTGAAAAACAAGCCCCTCCTCTCCTTGAAACCGGATGGTCTCTTAAAAAGGCACTCCTACTCGGAAATAAATGCGATGCCAAAAATGCTATGGAAGGATATCAGGCTCTCGAAAAGAGGTTTGAGGAGGGATTTTCCATCCTTCCTATCTCGTCGAAGGAAGGGATGAATCTTGAGGAGTTAAAAAGAGAGATATACCGGCATCTCGATATCATAAGGGTTTATACAAAGACTCCGGGGAAGGAGCCAGATCTTCAAGAGCCTGTCGTTTTAAAAAAAGGTAGTACTGTGGAGGATGTAGCACTATCCATCCATAAGGATTTTGCTGCTAAACTTAAATATGCAAGGATATGGGGTTCAGGGAAGTTTGGTGGGCAGATGGTAAAAAGGGATTATGAGTTAAGCGAAGGGGATGTTATTGAATTACATATTTAACTTGAGAGCTCTGAAAAAGTCCTGAATTGACTGGGGAGGTAGGGTTCCAAACCCTTCGAATGCGGGCACTTAGAAGTTAAGTTGCTAACAATCGTTTAAGAGAAAAACAAGCTTTTTCAGGGTATTAATCAATAGTGCCAGTCTATTAAAGGTATCCGCGCGAAGGCTTTTTCACCCCACCTCCCCAGTCTATGAATCCTTTTCTGAATACTTTTTCACAGATCTTAACCTGAACTACTGCCAATGAACGATGCATATATACCACTAACAAGAAGAAATTTTTTAAGATGGATTCTGGGACTTACATTTCTTCCCTTTCTCCCGCTGGATGTAATTGTAGCTTCTTCAAATAGTCAATTAATTGGAGAGAGGAGGCCCATTTCAGAATTCTTCAGTGGAGAAGAACTTTTTTATGAGATAAGCTTTTGGATATTTAAAAGAGCAGCTCTTGGAAGGTTGAGTTTCAAAGCAGTGGAGGGGAATAATCGCTATATGGCAACTCTCCAGACAGAGACACTGGGGATTCTGGGATTTGTAGCTCGTTATCGAGTAGATACCTATCGTTCCTTGATGGAAGAGATTGATGGAGGAAGTCGACTCAGATCCCTCTCCTTTGAGGAAGAGGTAAAAGTAGGAAGTAAGTTGAGGAAAAGAGTCCACCATTTTGATTATAATAAATTGAAGTGGACTGAGTTGAGATGGAGAAAGGATGGTAAGATAGAGAGAAGGGAATCAGAAATTCCCAGAGGAATGACCTATGACGATTTTATTACTGCCTCTTATAATTTCCGTTACGGGGTTTATGGAAAGATTGAAAGGGGTAAAAGGTATAAAGTATCAACCTTCCCGAGGAAGGGTTTAACTTCCTATGAGGTAAATATCGCAGAAAAAGAGGAAGAGGAACGGAAGAGGAGATCTGAGAGGATAAAGGAAGGGAAAGAGTATTTTGTAAAACTTCTTTTAGACCCTGAGAGCACACATTCAAAAGAAGGGCTCATTGAGGGTTGGCTATCAAGAGAACTCTTTCCTGTTGAGGGGACTATTAAAGATGTGATACTATTTGGAGACGTTAAAGGAAGGCTTATTAAAAATTCGAGACAATAATCAAATCCTTATAAAAAAGGATGGATACCAAATCTATTTATATAAGGCTTAAAAGAAGTGATATTGCATATTTTAAATTTATTATTGAATCCTATGAAGGTATGGCTCTTGTTAGGACAGAAGACCCTCGTGAAGCAATAGTTGAGTTGATGGTTGCACCTGGATGGGAAAGTGATATATATGAATTACTAAACGAACTCCAAAAGGATATACAAATCGAATATGTTAGAAACAATTCCATATCAAAAGATTCTAAGAGAATCCCTTAAAGAGGGAGGGGACTTTTCAGACCTCTATTTTGAAAACCTCCATTCAGTTTCCATCATCTGCGAAGAGGATCGAATAGAAAAGGTCATTTCTGGCCATGACATTGGTATCGGACTGAGGATAATCTTCGATGGAAGAACATTTTACGGTTTTTCAAATAGGATCACAGAAGAGGATATGCTTCAACTTAATAAAATTTTAATCAATTCAATAAAGGATCAGAGAGATGAAAAGATTATTAACCTCTCAAAGAGTTTTCCAGATCCCCCACCAACCCCTTCTTACTTTCCTCCCATTTCACCTGTAAAAAAACATCCTAAATTTATCTCTATTGAAGAAAAGATATCCATTGTTAAAAGGGCAAATGAATTGGCCCGAAAGCTTGATTCACATGTTCGACAGGTTAAGGTACTTTATCGAGATACCTCACAGATGATATCCATCGCAAATTCAGAAGGATTATTTATTAAAGGTGAAAGGGTATATACACTCTTATCTGTTCAGGTGATTACGGCAGAAGGGGATGTGGTTCAGACAGGTTATGAACCAGTTGGAGGGACAGTGGGTTTTGAAATCTTCGATCTCATCCATCCTGAAGAGGTTGCAGAGATAGCGGCAAAAAGAGCGCTTCTTATGCTCCGGGCAAAAAAGGCACCGATGGGTAAAATGACAGTCGTCATCTCCAGTGAGGCAGGAGGAACCATGATTCATGAAGCAATTGGCCATGGCCTGGAAGGAGATCTGGCTCAGCAGGGACTATCCGTTTACTCAAACAGGATAGGAGAAAAGGTTGCATCTTCGGTTATAAGTGTTGTTGATGACCCTACCCTTCCACAAAAAAGAGGGTCTTATAAATTCGATGACGAAGGCACACCTTCTAAGAGAACCATCCTTGTAGAAGAAGGAATCCTTAAAGGCTATCTTTATGACAGGCTTTCTGGCCTGAAAGATGGGGTTTCCTCAACAGGGAATGGAAGAAGAGAGTCATACCACCATAAACCAATCCCGAGGATGAGCAATACAATGATTCTACCTGGCAGGATGAAGCCAGAAGAGATTATTCACTCTGTTGAAAGGGGATTGTTTGTGAAGAAGATGGGCGGAGGACAGGTAAACACCGTAAATGGGGATTTTGTCTTCGAAGTCAATGAAGGTTATCTGATTGAAAAAGGAGAGATCGGTGAGCCAGTTCGAGGTGCAATTCTAATTGGCAATGGACCACAGGTGCTTAAAGAGATTGATATGGTGGGCAATGATCTTGGCTTCGGGATAGGAACTTGCGGAAAGGATGGTCAAGGAGTTCCTGTTTCTGACGCCCAGCCTACACTGAGGATTCCAGAGTTAGTTGTTGGAGGGCAAAAAGAGATCGTTTGATGTCTGTTTTTCCTGAATCATTATTTTTCGTTCATCTCTTCGTAGTCACCAGGCTCCTTTTTGCTAATCCATATAGCCCAGGCAATCGCAGTTATACAGAGGAGAACGATAACATAACCGATAATGCGCATATTAAATGAGACCTCCTTGAGTCTCAACCCATATTTGAGCACCAGGCCGAGGGTGAGGAGGCTTACCATGTTCATAACCTTGATCAGTGGGTTGATCGCTGGCCCGGCCGTATCTTTCAGGGGATCACCCACGGTATCGCCTGTTACACTGGCTTTATGAGCCTCCGAACCTTTACCTCCGTAGTTTCCATCCTCAATCCACTTCTTGGCATTATCCCAGCAGCCACCGGCATTGGTCATAAAGACCGCAAGGAGCTGTCCTACAAGGATCATACCCGCGAGGTAGCCACCGAGTGCATAAGGTCCAAGCACGAAACCAACAAAGAGTGGAACTGCAATTGCCAGGAGACCTGGTCCAATTAATTCCTTTTGAGCCATGGTGGTGCAGATGTCCACGACGCGACCATAGTTTGGTTTCTTTTTGCCCTCCAGAATCTCAATGTCGCGAAACTGAATCCGACACTCCTTAACTATGTAATAAGCTGCGCGGCCAACGGCGCGTATGAGCATTGATGAGAAAAGGAAAGGAACTGCACCACCAATCAGGATTCCGATGAACACAGAAGGCTCGGCAACTGTTAGCCGACCGGCCTCACGTGAATATTGTCCGAGACTCATTAAGCCAATCTTCTCCTCACTACCTACTGCGATGACCGCTATGAAGCTCGAAAATAGCGATACTGCAGCAAGCACTGCTGAGCCAATGGCAATCCCCTTAGTCTCCGCCTTGGTTGTATTGCCAACTGCATCAAGATCAGCAAGAATCTGACGGGCCCTTTTATAGGAACCTCTCTTTTGACGTTCCATCTCCTCCCTGTCGTAACCCATCTCTCCGATACCATTAGCATTGTCCGCAACCGGACCGAAAACATCCATGGAGATTGTGTTGCCGGTTAGGGTTAGCATTCCGATGCCTGTCATTGCAACGCCGTAGGCAATAAACATTGGTGGAGTGCCGGAGTAGGTGAGGACGGACAATAGGATCGAACAACCGATAACCACTATGGCTGTAACTGTGGACTCATACCCAACAGCAAATCCCTGAATAATATTGGTTGCGTGGCCGGTAGTGCATGCCTTAGCCAAGCTCTTTACTGGTTCATGTGAAGTATGGGTATAGTATGAAGTTACCTTGTTCAGTGCCACAGCGAGAAAGATGCCAATCAAACAGGTAATAGCTGGCCTCATATCCAGACCCAAAATCCCGAAGTTAGCCCAGAATGGAAGCCTTGTAGGATCACCTCCAGGGAAACCTTCGACTGCCATGGGGTTGGAAGTGAAGTAACTCTGATCAAAGCGTAGATAATAAAAGCCAAGGGCGAAGAAGCCAACCACTGATATGATTGAACCGATCCAGAAACCTCGGTGAACACTCCGTAAGGCTTTGTCAGATGTATCGTCAGCCCCAGCACGCACAGTGTAGGTTGAAATTATTGAACCGAGCACACCAATGCCTCGAACAAGTAGAGGAAAGAGCACGCCTTTGTGGCCAAAGCTCGCCATACCGAGAACCATGGCGGCAACGATGGTGACCTCATAGGATTCAAATATATCGGCGGCCATACCGGCGCAATCACCCACATTGTCACCAACATTGTCAGCGATGGTTGCAGCATTACGCGGGTCATCCTCCGGGATTTCCTTCTCGATTTTACCAACAAGGTCAGCACCGACATCTGCAGCCTTGGTGTAAATTCCACCCCCCACACGCATAAAGAGGGCAATTAGCGTACCCCCGAATCCAAAGCCAAGAAGCGCTTCATAAGCCTTGACACCAAAGATCAGGAATATTGTTGTTCCACCGAGAAGGCCGAGGCCATCTGTAAGCATCCCAGTAATAGTTCCAGTCCGGTAGCCGAGTTGGAGTGCCTCACCATAAGACCGCTTCGCCGTGGCGGCTACGCGGAGGTTTCCAGTTGTAGCAAGTCGCATTCCAACAAATCCCACACACCAACTGAACAGTGCACCAACAAGAAAGGCTCCTGCCCGTCCATATCGGAAAGCGTTCTCCTCTCCTGTATAGGTAACTGCAAGCAGAACTGTTATAAGAGCGATTAGGGGACCTATCTTTCGGAATTGAGCAGATAGGTAAGCATTGGCCCCTTCGCGAATCGCAGCCGCAATTTCCTGCATACGCGCAGTGCCCTGGTCTGAACGCTTCACCTGGCCCACCAGCATAAGAGCATAAAGAAGACCTGCAATGGCTATAACCAGCACTGATATGAGACTCACAACCTCAACTCTGCTATAAGTAGGGTCTGTAAAGATAGCGAAAAACTTGAAACTATGCTCTCCTATAGAGTTGGAAGACGTTGCTCCTTGTGCAGGGTTTTCGAAGACCAACAGTGGCCCGAAAAGGGCCGAAGCAAAAAGAGATGAAATGCCGATTAATAGCAATACTCGGTAGTTTAATTTAGTTTTAATGATCTTTCGTAATACCTTCATAGCCCTCATCTTATGATCTCCATTCGTGAATTAAAAAATCGAACCTCAAATCCAGCACTTGAGCTCATTTGATCGAAGTTCAGGAAATTAACCTTCTGATTTCTCCCACCTCTCCTCGAGCTCTGATGGAAATTCCCAGATGCGGAGATGTTCTTTATCAGCTACATATAATCCACCCACTCCAGGCTTTTTATAACCCACCCAAGCCGAGAAAAGGACGCGATTAATACATCCACCTCCTATGATTGTCTTGGTCTTCTTCATAGGATTGCCTGCGAGTTCCTCCCGCGCTCTTATATAGTGGCTCTTGGCTGCAAGGTGAGGTAGTTCCTCTTTTAACTCGGTAAAAATCACCTGGCGAAAGATCTTGCCTGGACGATGGGTTGAGTACCACGCATACTCAGCAGGGGTAAGATTTGACATAACCACAAGTTCGACCGGGCAAATCACCATATAAAGGCGCTGGGTGCGCTGGGATGGTACGGAGCAACCAATGGCAGTGGCTATCTCATCGGGAGTCATCCATTCGTTACACACATGTGATATAAAGTGCACTACCTCTCCACGATCAATCATGGGCTGAATAAGCCCTCCTGTTTTTACAAGGTAACAGGCACGATGGGCCGTGATAGGGACACAGGAAAATGCACCATTGGAAAGGGCGGTCTTTGTGCGCTTGCCTCTTAGAGCTGACTGTAAGGCCATTATGGTATCCGAAGTTGGGTCACGCCATCCACCTTCATTCAAATAGGAGAAGGCAGGACGGTCACCTTCCAATGCAAGATCAAACAGAACAGCGCGGTTGGAGAAGTATTTACCCGAACCAGGACTTATGTGCCTTGTGAATCCTTCAATGCCGAGGCTTGTTGCCACAACAGCACCTTCTGGTGCGATGAGGACAAGTCTGATGTCTCTCATATCTTCTACCCCCATTCTTAGGAAATAAATTTAAATTTAATATATTGTTAAAAAAATTTCAAAAAGAAAAACTCAGTGTCAGGTCTAAAATTGTAGAGGGGTACACATTTTACATTGAAATTAATTGAAATTCGATGGGGGAAGGGATAGGTGTTGAGTGAACCCAAATATTGATTTTTAAAAAATTTATTTAACAGGACAACCACTCAATTATTTTATTAATTTAAGTAGATTATATTCTACTTAAATGTGAAGCTGTCCCCAATTACAGTAATTTTCTCTAACCTCACCTTTGAGATCCTTTGACCGAACATCTCAACAATATTTAGCCTCTTCTCCTCTACTTCTACCTTGTCACCAACCTGAGGAATCTTCTGTAAGGCAGTCATCAGGAAGCCTCCAAGTGTTTCATATTCTGGTGATTCAGGAAGTGAAATACTGTAATCCTCCTTTAGGTCCCTAAGGCTTATCGATGCATCGATCAGAAGACTTCCATCCCTCAGTTGAATCACAGGGCTTTCAACATCATATTCATCTCTTATCTCACCTACAAGTTCTTCAAGGAGGTCCTCAATGGTAACAAGACCAGAGATTCCACCATATTCATCCACAACAAGGGCCATATGGGTCCTTCTTTTCTGCATCTCACCGAGCAGGAGACTTATCTTCATCGTCTCAGGAATGAAGAAAGGTGGTTTGATGATCTTTCTGATATCGACCTGCCCTGTTTTTGTCAGGAGAGTAAGAAAATCTTTAGCATGTAGAATTCCTCTTATATCCTGAAGATCTCTTCCATAGACCGGATAACGGGAGAACTGTTCCTCTTCTATGAGCACCCTTATCTCCTGGGATGATTTATCTATCTGTATAGCAACGATCTGTGTTAGAGGAACCATCACTTCCTTTGCAAACATGTCTGTAAATTCGAAGACTCTCTGCAGGATCTTCTCCTCGGTTGGTTCAAATACCCCATGTCTCCCTCCCTCTTTTATGAGGAGCCTGACCTCTTCTTCAGTAATATAGGCCCTTTCGGTAAATGGTCTTCTACCGAATGGAGTAAGAACAATAGAAGTACTAAGGGTAAGAAACTTTACAAAGATGAAGAATACCTTCGAAAATTTATCGATCGTTCTTGCTGTCCAGAGCCCAATTCGTTCGGGATGCATCAAGGCAATTGACTTTGGAACAAGCTCTCCGAATATAACCGAGAAGTATGTAATCAGGACTACAACAATACCAATGGCAATTGGCTCTGCACCCAGTGATATGGCTCTGATTGGAACGATCTGAAGGGCTGGTTTGATCACCTTTACTGCCGCAACGCCACCAACTGCCGATGCCAGAACACTTACACCTGTGATCCCAATCTGAATGGTAGCAAGAAACCTATCGGGATTCTCCTTAAGTCTGAGAAATGCCTTTGCACCCCTTACCCCCTTTTCTACCATATGCTGGATATGACTTTTTCTGGCAGTCACAACGGCAATCTCTGTTCCAGATAAATAACCATTTAAGAGGATAAGGATCCCTATAAGAAATATTTCTCCAAGAAGTTCCTGCATATTAACCTCCATGTTTCTCTATGGAACTTTGAGGCAAGATAAAGAGTTGATACTATGTTGATTGATGGCATAAAGATTTACGGGGAAAGGGTATGTTTAAAACCTGATCTTTTTAAGTCTCTCAATCGCCTCTTTTAACCTCGATTCCTCGATGGTTAGGGCCATTCTTATAAAGCCCTCCCCTCCATCTCCAAAACCATTGCCCGGGGTTGCAACGATCCCTGCCTTTTCTATCAGTAATGTGGCAAACTGAGTTGAGGTATATCCATGTGGAACACGTATCCATAGGTAGAATGTTGCCTTTGGTTTATCAACCTCAAGGCCTATCTCCCTCAGTCCCTCTACCATTATATCTCTCCTTCGTTCATATATCTGGATGATGTCTGAAAGAGGGGTTGTAAAATGGTTAAGGGCTTCAATACCTGCCTCCTGTATGGCCTGAAATAAACCGGAGTCAATATTGGTCTTAACCCTGCCAAGCCCTGAGATGATTTCTGATCTACCAACTGCAAAACCAATCCTCCAGCCTGTCATATTGAAGGTTTTTGAAAGGCTATGGAATTCAATACCAACCTCTTTCGAGCCCTCGGCCTCAAAGAAGCTCGGAGGTCTGTATCCATCAAATGCCAGTTCAGAATAGGCCGCATCGTGGCATACTATTATCCTGTAGCGTAGAGCAAAGGATACTACCTCATCAAAGAATCTCTTTTCGGCTACCGCAGAGGTGGGATTGTTTGGATAATTTATGAAAAGAATCTTTGCCCTTTCTGCTACCTCTTCTGGAATTTCCGAAAGGTCTGGTAAAAATCCGTTCTCTTTCCTTAAGGTAAAAAAATATGGGATTCCACCTGCAAAAAGTGTTGAAACACGATAGACTGGATATCCAGGACTTGGAACCAACACATAATCACCAGGGTTAACAAAAGAAAGCGGGATATGAGCAATTCCTTCCTTCGAACCAATCAATGTAAGAACTTCACTCTGTGGATCAAATTTGACACCAAACCTCTGCTTATACCATTGAACCACAGCCTCTCTAAATTCTATCATCCCTTCGTATGAAGGATATCTATGATTCCTCGGATCCTCAGATGCCCTCTTTAACCTCTCAATAATAGGTTTGGGTGTTGGTAAATCAGGATCTCCAATCCCGAGGTCTATGAGGTCCACTCCCCTCTTCTTAATCTCTTCCTTCTTCTTATCAATCTCGGCAAAAAGATATGGGGGAATTTGATTAATCCTTTCAGCCATCTCAATCTTCATCATTCTCTCCCTTTCTTTTTTATGTTATCTTAAAGATTTTCTTTTTAAAATTCAAGTAAAAACATGATTGACCTGAAAATCAAATTAATTTAGAATGAGATCAATCTTTTTAATATCTAAATTGAGCGATTCCAGATTGTCATTGCGAGGCAATCTCTCCAAAATTGTCATTCCGAGCGGAGCGAGGAATCTATAAGATTGCCAAGCAACGACTTCGTCGGATTGCCACGTAATGACTGATCCGCTTTTTTTTGGCGGAAAGGCTTTTGGTAAAAAATCGCTCAATTTAGGTAATAATTAATTTATAAATCCATGAAAATTGATCCCATCAAACCAGGTAGTAGAATAAGAATTCATCCCTTTGCTGAAACAGTAAAAAATTAATACGGTTTAGTATTAAATTATACAATTCAAAATTAGAGAATCTAAAATGCTATATTGAAAGATCTGACCACAATAGTGGATTGTAAAAAAAGATTTTTAATTGGCTAAGGATAAATAATTTCGATATTGACATATCTCTGGCAACCCATCATAATATTTCTATCCCAGGATGGAAATAAAGATAATGAAATTTAGAATCTTAAAGTTTATAATTTTTCTTCCCCTCGCCGTTTCAATTCTTCTTGGATGTGCGGGCAAGGGAAAGGAAATCAGGACAATAAGGGGAGACCCCGAACTTTTATATAAACAGGGGCTTTCGCGTTTCAATAAGAGGGACTACTCAGAGGCCCTGAAGATATTTGAACAGATAAAATCGAGCTTCCCCGATAGTCCTCCCTACACCATTTGGGCAGAACTTAAGGTCGGCGATTGTCATTTCTATCAAAAGGACTATGTTGAGGCAATTGCTGCTTATGAAGAATTTAAAAAGATTCATCCCACACATGAGGATATTCCCTACGTCCAGTTTCAGATCGGAATGGCTTACTTTAACCAGATGCGGACCTTTGATAGGGATCAGACCTCAACTCAAAAGGCCCTCTCCAATTTTGAATATCTTGTAGCAAATTATCCCCCAAGTATCTTCACTGAGAAGGCAAAGGAAAAGATTGAGATATGTAAGAGGCAACTGGCTGATCATGAGTTTTATATAGGAAATTTCTACTATAAGAAAGGAAACTTCAAGGCTTCAGCTTCACGATTTGAGGGGTTACTTGAGAGTTTTCCCAAAAGCAAGGATGAGGATAAAACCCTTTACCTTCTTGGAAAGAGCTACCTTGAACTTGATCAATGGGAAAAGGCCAAAGAGGTCTTTGAGAGAATCCTGAAAGAGTATCCCAAAAGTTCATACCAAAAAGAGGTAAGATCGATTCTCGATCAAGGCCCAAAAGAGAAGAGGATTTCGCTATTCAAATCAAGACCAAAGGCTAAAGAGGAGCCATCTCAGTCAGATGCCGAAACCATTGCACTGATAAAATTTGATGACGAAAAGAGACACCCTGTTCCATTCCTTGATGGGAAGGCAATGGAAACGAAAAAAGTTGGGCAGAAGGAGGCCCTTTTGCCTACAAAAATTGAAACTCCCAGTCAATCCTCTTTGGCTGAAGAATCAAAGAAGCTCATATCGCAAGCGATCAAACCTGAAGAAGAAAAAAGGGAGATTGTTAATCCAAAAGAAGTTGATAAGGCTGATTTAAAGACATCTGAAAAGAGCGATTCATCCTTTATCATTCCGCTTGAACCAGAAATGGAATCTAAGAAAGAAGTAATTCCATCATCTTTTCCCCCATATGGAGACCGCCCCGTAGCTTCATCTCGAGGAAGCGAAATGGTTAGAGAGGAGAGGCAAAGGGAGATGGATATTACCATCAAACCTGAAGATGAGGGGAAAATTGCTTTAAATATATCTCCCCAACAATCCAGAGGTAAGGTTACTTCAGAAGAAGAGAAGACCTCAACCATTCCAGGCCCCCAAGTAAAGATAGAAGAAATCGTCCCAAAAAAGACTCCTTTTGAATCAGAATCAAAAATTGTAGATTCAGGTGAGCCGATTGATATAACTTCAGACAGAGTTGAGACCTATTCAAGGGAGAATCTGATAATCTTTAGAGGAAATGTTATTGCCCGTCAGAAAGACATTGTTATATATTCAGATTCCTTAGAGGCTACGATATTGGATGATGGAAAAGGCATTGAAAAGGTTGTGGCAGGTGGTAATGTAAAGATTCAGCAAGGGCAAAGGGTAGCCAACTGTGAGAAGGCAGTCTTTTACAATATAACTCAAAAGGTCATCCTGACAGGTGATCCAAAGCTCTGGGAAGGAGAAAATATGGTCCAGGGAGATGAGATCATATTTGATATTACGCAGAATCGAGTAGAGGTCAGGGGTGGAACGACTGGAAGGGGGAAGGTGAAGATCCGCTCCACTGGGGAATCTGAAAAATTGAAATGAGAATATACTCTTTCATCTCCTGAACTTCTTAGTTTTTCCCCACTTGAAATATAAACCTCTATTTATAATCTGCCCTTACCTCGAGTAGGTAATATTAAAAATCGAAAGTTTTTTGCCTTTGATCCTTTCATGATTCTAAGGATGATTGATTAATTATATTAATCAGGAGTGTTTAAGGTTTGACAATTTTCGAATTAGCTAATAAAATTATTTTATAACACTTTTAACCCCCTCACCCTCCCTCTCCCCAGAGAGGAGTGGTGAGGGGAAATTTCAAATATTTTTGGTTAGTTTTATGTTTGAGAATCTTTCTACAAAACTTGAAGCAATATTAAAACGTCTAAAAGGCCATGGAAAACTAACGGAACAAAATATCCAGGACGCATTAAAAGAAGTTAGGATTGCCCTCTTAGAGGCGGATGTCAATTTTAAGGTAGTTAAGGACTTTATCCAATCCGTCCAAACAAAGGCTGTTGGTCAGGAGGTGATGGCAAGCCTTACACCTGCTCAGCAATTGATCAAGATAGTGAAGGATGAGATGACGAACCTGATGGGAGGCACAGAGCAGAGGATCAATCTCTCAGGAAGCCCACCTGTTCCGATAATGTTAGTGGGACTTCATGGATGTGGAAAGACAACAACTGCCGCAAAACTTGCCCGATACATTAAGGGGATAAAAAAGAGACCATATCTTGTGCCCGCAGATACATATAGACCTGCAGCCATTGAACAGTTGCAGAAACTGGGAGAGGAGATAAATGTTGATTTCTATAAACCTGCCCCTGATGAGAAACCATTAGATATCACCCTTAAGGCAAGGGATATTGCCCTCAGGGGGGGCTATGATATTATGCTAATCGACACTGCTGGGAGACTTCATATTGATGAGGAGCTAATGCTCGAACTTCGAGAGATAAAGGCAAATCTTAAGCCCAAAGAGGTTCTCCTAATAGCCGATGCAATGACAGGGCAGGATGCAGTCAACATAGCAAAAAGCTTCAATGAGAGGTTGGGGATAGATGGCGTCATCCTCACCAAGATGGATGGAGATGCCCGTGGAGGAGCTGCCCTTTCAATAAGAGCGGTTACACAGAAACCTATAAAATTCATCGGCGTGGGTGAAAAACTCGATGCCTTAGAAATATTTTATCCTGATAGGATGGCATCAAGAATCCTCGGGATGGGTGATGTCCTAACCTTGATAGAAAAGGCAGAGGCTTCGTTTGATGAAAAGAAGGCAAAGGAACTTGAACGAAAGATTAGGAAGGATTCCTTTACGCTTGAAGATTTTAGAGATCAACTCCAGCAGATTCGAAAGATGGGTTCATTGGAGTCAATCCTCGGAATGATTCCAGGATTTTCAAAAAAGATGAAGGCCATGAACAATCTTCATTTTGATGAAAGACAACTCCTAAGAGTTGAGGCAATCATCAATTCCATGACACCGAAAGAGAGAGCCAATTTCCAAATTATCAATGGGAGCAGGAGGTTGAGGATTGCAAAAGGAAGCGGGACAACAGTCCAGGAGGTGAATCAACTTTTGAAACAGTATGCCCAGGTGCGAAAGATGATGAAACAGTTTTCCAAGATGGGAAGTAAAGGATTTGGTAAAGTAGGAATGCCTTTCTTCTCATAAAAATTTATTGCCCTGGTCACTGTGGGTATGCTACTGAAGAATAGCTTCTAAGATTCAAATTTAAGTATTGATATAATTCTTTTATAAAGGAGGTGATCCGAAGAGGAATGGCTGTATCAATGAGACTTATGAGGTTTGGCGGGAAGAAGACTCCTTTTTATAGGATAGTTGTGGCAGATCGTCATTCACCAAGGGACGGAAGGTTTATAGATCAATTGGGTACCTACGATCCCAAGAAGGATCCCGTAGAGGTCAGAATCAAAATGGAGAAGGCGATTCATTGGCTGGGCAAGGGGGCTCAGCCTACCCAGACTGTCCGTCAACTATTAAAAAGATCGGGGATCTTCAAAAAGTTGGCGGAGGGTAAAAAAGAGTAAGTTGTCTTTTCCCAAATTTTATTCTGTTAAATCTCTGTGAGAATTGTTTCGGAAAACTGGAGGTGGGTTATGAATACAAAAGACCTAATTGAATATATTGCAAAGGCATTGGTGGATCATCCAGATCAGGTTAGAGTCTCCGAGATCGAGGGGGAGAAGACTTCAGTTATTGAACTCTCTGTGGCCAAAGAGGACTTAGGAAAGGTAATAGGAAAACAGGGCCGGACAGCGAGGGCAATAAGAGTGATCCTTGGAGCAGTTTCAGCCAATTTGGGGAAACGTTCTGTCTTAGAGATAATCGAGTAAAAAGTCCTTATTGGGCCAGAAACTCAAGATGAGAAATCCTTTAACCCTGCTCGCGGAAAATGGAGGAAGGATCTTTATAATCTAACTACTCCTTCGGTTTGATTAATATTTTTGATCCATGGATAAAGATTTTTTCCCTATTGGAAAGGTGATCAAACCACACGGAGTTAAGGGAAGGATCAAGGTTAAGTACTTTGGAGATGATATCAAACAATTCCGTTT
This sequence comes from Deltaproteobacteria bacterium, assembly GCA_037440525.1. Classification (GTDB taxonomy): domain Bacteria; phylum Desulfobacterota; class BSN033; order BSN033; family UBA1163; genus JBBITW01. The sequence continues at coordinate 23,843 of JBBITW010000005.1, read as the reverse complement.
CTATCGGAAGATCTTTCTCTTAGACACCATCTCCGAACATCGCTCTTATGAAATCTCGGAGGTGAAAACTCAACCTCCCCACCTTATTCTCAAGCTCAGGGGAATCGATAGTAGAGAAGAAGCTGAATCTCTTTGTGGGAGAGAAATATTTATCAAAAAGAGCGATCTCCCTAAATTAGACAGAGGGGAATATTACTGGTTTGAAATCTTAGGGATGCTGGTTGAGACAGAAAGTGGCAAGAGACTTGGAAGTGTTAAGGAGATTTTCCCAACAGGAGCAAATGATGTGTATGTTGTTGAAGGGAAAAGGGGAGATATCTTTTTACCAGCGATAGAAGAGGTTATAAAAGATGTTGATATGGAAAGAGGGGTATTGAAAGTCCTTAGAATGGAAGGTCTATGGGAGAATGAGGATGAAGTTTGACATTCTCACACTCTTCCCTAATATGTTTTCATCTCCATTTAAGGAGAGCATTTTGGGAAGGGCAATCCAAAGGGGAATTATACAAATCCGAACTATCAATATCAGGGACTTTGCTTCAGGGAGACACAAAGTTGTTGACGATACTCCATATGGAGGGGGACAGGGGATGGTGATGAAAATAGAACCAATTGCCAAAGCCATTGAGTGGATAAAGGCAGAAGACCCATCCTCATGGACGATCTATCTAACCCCTCAAGGAAAACTATTTAATCAAGATATAGCTCGCGATCTCTCCTTGAGATCCCACCTCATCCTCCTCTGTGGCAGATACGAAGGGGTTGATGAAAGGGTAAGGGAATTAATGGTCGATGAAGAAATTTCGATCGGAGATTATATACTCACAGGGGGAGAGTTTGCGGCGATGGTAATTATAGATGCAGTTTCAAGACTTTTACCAGGGGTTTTGGGAAATGAACTCTCTGCCAAAGATGATTCCTTCTCATACCCCCTCTTGGAATATCCCCAATATACCCGCCCCCCTGATTTTAAAGGATACGAGGTTCCTAAGGTTCTTCTTTCAGGAAACCACCTGGCAATTTCTCTCTGGAGAAGAAGGGAGGCCCTGAGGAGGACGTCCATGAGAAGGCCTGATCTTCTGGCCAGAGCCACTCTCTCGGAAGAGGACAAGAGGATTCTGGATGAGATCACTAAATCAGGGAGGGACGGGAAAGAAAGGGTTGAAGGCTAATCATATCCATTTGGGATTGGTTCACTATCCTGTTTATGACAGGAAGGGGGAGGTTGTAACAACAGCCATTACGAGCCTTGATATACATGATATTGCACGTTGTGCAAGGACATTTGGCCTTGGAGGATTCTTTATAATTACACCGCTTGAAAGCCAGATTGAATTGACCAAAAGGCTTCTTCATCACTGGATAAAAGGCGCGGGATCCAACTATAACCCCATTAGGAAGGAATCCCTATCACTTGTCAGGATTTCTCGAAGTATTGAGGAGGCAGGACTTGAGATCTTAAATTTATGGAGAAGGGATGTAAAAATGATATCTACAAGTGCTTCCCCCCATCCCAACAATATCAGTTTTAGTGACCTTAAGAGATTATTTAAAGATCAGGAAACACCATTTTTTATTCTATTCGGGACAGGATGGGGTTTAACTCGAGAGGTGAAGGAAAGCTCTGATTATATTCTTGCACCAATCGAAGGAGAAGGTTACAATCACCTTTCAGTTCGTTCAGCAGTTGCCATAATCCTTGATAGATTGTTAGGAGAGAGATAAAATGGCATAGTTTTTCTATTTTTCTCTTTCCTTTATTGAGCTTTGAAAATAAGATAGGAGGACCAAGGAGATGAATCCACTGGAGATAGTTGAAAGGGAACAACTCAGGACAGACCTTACAGATTTTAAGGTAGGAGATACTGTCAGGGTATATGTAAAGATTGTTGAGGGAGAGAAAGAAAGGATACAACCATTTGAAGGTGTAGTGATTCGGAAGAAGGCAGGAGGAATTAGATCTACCTTCACCGTTAGAAAGATCTCATATGGAATTGGTGTAGAGAGGATCTTTCCCCTTCATTCACCAAGGGTTGATAGAATAGATGTGATAAGTCGAGGGAAGGTAAGGAGGGCAAAGCTCTTCTACCTGAGAAATCTCAAAGGGAAGGCTGCCCGTATAAGGGGTGAAAGGAAACAGGAAAACTGAAAGGTCGCTTCAAATTGGGGATTTCAAACTGCCATCTGCAAGGTGAAATGCTCCCTCTTCTTTCAAAACAGTCTCCGGACTATTTTGAAAAACTCTATCTAAGGCAAGGTTATCGTAGGATTGCTGGAGTTGATGAAGCAGGAAGGGGTCCCCTTGCTGGTCCTGTAGTTGCGGCTGCTGTGATCCTTCCGGAAGATGGAATTGGGGAAAGGCTTTTCGACTCGAAAAAAATCTCACCAAATAGACGCTATGCCCTCTACGATTTAATCCTTTCCAGGGCATTGGGAGTCGGGATCGGATCAGTCTGGCAGGAAGAGATCGATTTGATAAATATATTTCAGGCCACATTAAAGGCCATGTCACTCGCAGTAAAGAATCTCCCCTACCCCCCTGATTTTATTCTTATTGATGGCAACAGGGGAATTGACATACCATTGCCCCAAAAGGCTATCCGTAAAGGGGATCAGCTCTGCCAATCCATTTCTGCAGCCTCTATTGTGGCTAAGGTAACCCGTGATAGAATAATGGACGAATTTCACATGATATATCCTCAGTATAATTTCGCAAGTCACAAGGGATACGGTACAAAAGAACACCTAAAGGCAATAGAGAGATATGGCGTTTGTGAACTTCACCGAAAGACCTTTAGAGGAGTTAGAGAATATTTGAGAACTCTGAAAAAGTCATGAAATGACTGGGGAGGTAGGGCTCCAAACCCTTCGAATGCGGACATTAAGAAGTTAAATTGCTAACAATCGCTTTAAAGAAAATCAAGCATTTTCAGGGTATTAATCAATGGTGCCATATTATTATCAGTATCCGCTCGAAGGCTTTTCCACCCCACCTCCCCAGTCTATAAGAATCTTTAATACTTTTTCAGAGGTCTCTATTTAATCAGTGGTCAGATAGGTAATGGAGAAGAAGGAGCTCGGGCAAAAGGGAGAAGAATTGGCCATAGGCTTTTTAAAGAAGAATGGTTATCGTATCCTCCAGAGAAATTATGTATGTAAGATGGGGGAGATGGACATCATCGCCAAAGAGAAGGATACACTTGTATTTGTCGAGGTCAAGACAAGGACCTCAACAACCTTTGGACCTCCACAGTTAGCCGTCCATCCAAAAAAGCAGGAACAGCTCTCTAAGGTTGCCTTAACATTTTTAAAAGAGAAAAGAATCGAGAATGTGAAGGCAAGATTTGATGTAGTGGCCATAGTGCTTGGGAAAAAAGGGGAGGAGATTGAGTTGATAAAAGATGCCTTTGATTTAAGATATCCTTGAAGAATTAGCCTCACATGATATCATCTTGATATACTCATCTTATTTAATGCTCCAATTAATTATAGTCATTGCATGCGGCAGGCAGGGCAGGCAATAAGATTTTTTCTGGCATCCCCGCCCAATCTTTGTCAATTTCCACGGACAATTGAGGCATTACATTCAAGGCCTAATTTTACCTTGACCTAAATATGAAAATGGGTTAATTTAAAATTCTTGAATATTATAGTATTTTTAATGGAAAAAGAGATGGATATGGATGAGACGAATGAACTTTTTCGCCAGAGAATCAGAAAATTGGAGGCATTAAGGAAGGAAGGGATTGATCCATTCCCCAATGATTTTAGGGTGACCCATACCTCTAAGGATATCCATGAAATGTTCGATTCCGCTTCAGAAGAGGAACTCAAATCCATCAAAGAGACCTTCTTTATTGCTGGAAGAATATTTGCCATACGGGATTTTGGCAAAACCTCCTTTATCGAGATAAGGGATAGTAATGGAAGGATACAGGCATATCTGCAGAAAGAGACTGTAGGAGAGGAGGCCTTTCAACTCTTTAAGAAGTTTGATATAGGGGACTTTATTGGAATTGAGGGGAAGATCTTTAGAACAAGGACGGGGGAACTGACCATCCATGTTCAGAGGTTTAGACTTCTGGTAAAATCTCTTCGCCCCCTGCCCGAGAAGTGGCACGGCCTCACTGATATAGAGATTCGTTACCGTCACCGTCATTTAGATTTTATCTCAAACCCCAGGTCTAAAGAAACCTTTCTGAAAAGGATAAAAATCATTCAAAAGATCCGAGAATTCTTTATAGAGAGGGGTTTTTACGAGGTAGAAACTCCTATGCTTCATCCCATCCCTGGGGGAGCAACTGCAAAACCTTTCAGAACACATCACAATGCGCTAAATATGGAACTCTACTTACGCATAGCCCCGGAGCTCTTTTTAAAAAGATTGGTGATTGGAGGATTTGAGAGGATTTTTGAAATCAATCGCTGTTTCAGAAATGAAGGGATATCAACACTTCACAACCCCGAATTTACCATGCTCGAATTTTATCAAAGTTACGCAAACTATCAAGATATGATGGAGATTACTGAAGAGTTACTCTGTTCAACTGTTCGTGAGATTAATAATGGACTCACCATATCATATCAGGGAAAGGAGATCGACTTTACCCCTCCGTGGAGGAGATTGCGTTTTGATGAAGCCCTCCTCGAATACGGGGGCTTTGATTCAGATATAATAAAAGAACATTCAAAAGCTATAGATGTTGCAAAGGGGCTTGGACTTGAACTAAAAAGGGGGACATCCCATGGGAGGGTCTTGGCAGAGCTATTCAAGGAGAAAGTAGAGCACCACCTCACTCAGCCTACTTTTATCACTCACTATCCCACAGAGGTATCTCCCCTTTCACGCCGAAACGGAGAGAATCCCCAGGTAGTAGACCGCTTTGAACTATTTATCGCAGGAAGAGAGATTGCCAATGGCTTTTCTGAGCTTAATGATCCCATTGACCAGAGAGAACGTTTCCTGCAACAGATAAAAGAGCGAATAGATGAGACAGATAGCAATTTTATTGACGAAGATTTCCTTTATGCCCTCGAATTTGGTATGCCCCCAACCGCAGGAGAAGGGATCGGAATCGATCGGTGGGTTATGCTCCTAACAGATTCTCCCTCCATTCGAGATGTAATTTTTTTCCCGTTGCTTCGATTGGAGAAATAGGACTCAATGGGATACGAATCTTTTATTGGTTTAAGGTATCTAAAGGCAAAACGGAAACAGACATTCATCTCCATCATAACCATTATCTCTATTGTAGGGGTTATGGTGGGGGTCATGGCACTGATTGTAGTGCTTTCTGTTATGAGCGGTTTTGAGAAGACCCTTAAGGAGAAGATACTGGGAACACAAGCCCATATTGTTCTTCTCAAGGCCACCGAGCGAGGAATGGACCGTTATGGTGAAGTTTTAGAAAGACTCAAAGATGTAAAGGGGATTGTATCGGCTTCACCTTTCATATTCAGTCAGGTTATGCTCTCATCAGATGCAGGAGTTTCAGGGGTGGTTCTAAAGGGAATCGACCCTGACCACGTGGGAGAGGTTACGGAATTGAAAAAAAATTTAAAAATAGGTCACATCGAAGACTTAAAGATTGATCATGAGGGTGAAACTCCAGGGATAATCCTCGGGGTTGAACTTGCCAAACACCTCTCGGTTTCCATAAATGATCCCATACAGGTGATCTCTCCTCTTGGCACAATGACCCCCATGGGTATGATGCCGAAAATGAAACGCTTTCGTGTAAAGGGAATCTTCTATTCAGGGATGTTTGAATATGATAATACTATGGCATATATTTCACTCAAGAGTGCACAGAAATTCTTCTCTATGGGAGACCTTGTAACAGGGATTGAGATTAAGACAAATGATATATATAATGTAAAAGAGATTGCAAAAGAGATACGCAATAAGATGGGACTCTCTTTCTGGACAAAGGACTGGATGGAGATGAACAGAAATCTCTTTACTGCCCTTAAATTGGAGAAGATTGCCATGTTTATTATCCTTGTCCTGATAGTCCTGGTTGCGGCCTTCAATATCATTTCAACCCTAATTATGGTGGTTATGGAGAAGAATAAAGATATTGCCATCCTTAAATCTATGGGTGCAACTTCAAAAGGAATCCTGAAGATATTTATCATAGAAGGGGGTATTATAGGTCTTTTCGGGACAATCCTCGGAACGATAGCAGGTCTCATGATAGCACTCAATCTTGAGGCGGTGACACTGTTTATTGAGAATCTCTTTGGATTTAAGATTCTTAGAAGTGATGTATATTATATAGATAAACTTCCATCACAGGTAAATCCCCTCGATGTAGTCCTTATTGCTATTACTGCTATGGGAATAAGTCTTCTGGCCACACTCTACCCCTCATGGAGGGCTTCTAAGCTCGATCCAGCAGAGGCACTACGTTATGAATAAGGAGAAGATTAATTATAAAGAAAAGGCTCAGGAGGCATTATCAAGGGGTGATTTGGGAAAGGCCCTTGAAAATTTTAAAAGACATTGTGATGAGAATCCCCAGGACCTCCGTTCAAAACTGAAAGTTGCTGAACTGCTCTTGAAATTAGGGAAAAAGAAGGAGGCTATAAAAGTCTATAAGGAGGTCTCAGAGGCTTATGCACAGGATGGTTTTCTTCTTCAAGCAATCTCTATCCAAAAGATGATCCTCAGGGTAGATCCAGAGGCCAAAGAAGTTAGTGAGCGTATCTCACAGCTCTACATAGAGAAGGCCCGTGAAGAGAAATCTTCTCGCTATCTTCCACCTATTCCCCTATTCTCCGATCTCAATAAGGCAGAACTCAAATCGCTTCTTGAGCGTGTTGAGACTAAGATCTTTCCAAAGGATTCATTTATATGCAAAGAAGGGGAGAATGGTAACTCTTTGATGATTATTATCAGGGGAGAGGTTGCAATATCTAAGAAAAACCCCGAAGGTAAGGATATATGGATTCGTAATCTTCGGGAGGGGGAATTCTTCGGGGAGTTTGGCTTCTTCATTGACCAGAGAAGGCATGCAAATGTAAAGGCAGTAACAGAATGTGAAATCCTTGAAATCTCCAGGGATGAATTGGAAAAGATTCTTAAAGACCATCCTCGTATAAAAGAGGTATTACAAAACCTTTTCAAAAAAAGGGTACTGGATCTATTTCTTGCCCTCTCACCCTTATTTTCAAAACTCAATTTTCAAGAAAGAGAGGAAGTCTTTAAGAGATTCCGACTCCTAAGGATTCCTCCTGAAACGACCTTGTTCAGGATCGGAGATCCTCCCAATTCCCTTTACATGATAAAAAGTGGAGAGGTTGAGATATATACAGAAAATCCCTTGGGACAAAAGATTCTACTTGATGTACAGAGAAGTGGGAATTTTTTTGGTGAGCTTTCTCTCATATTAAACCGTCCTCGAATGACCCAAGCTAAAACGACCCAGACAACTGAACTACTTGAGCTAACCAAAGAAGATTTTGAAGCAATAATTCAAAAATATCCAAAGTTTCGATCCCATGTAAAAGACCTCTCCTCGAGACGTATTGCACGTATTGGAGAGGTCCTTTCACAGAAAGAGGTCCAAAAGGCAAGAGAGGCTATGGTTTGAAAGAATTGATCCGAGTTGAAAATCTATTCAAATCTTTTGGAAACGGCGAAAAAAGGGTGAATGTGCTAAGAGGTATTGATCTCACGTTTTATCAGGGAGAAAAGGTAGCCATTGTAGGGGCTTCTGGGGTGGGTAAAACAACCCTGCTTCACATCTTAGGAACCATAGACCGACCAACTTCGGGAAAGGTCCTTTTTGAAGGAAAGGATATATTCAAAATGGATGAGGATGAACTGGCCAGCTTCAGGAATCGTGAGATCGGATTTGTCTTTCAATTTCATCATCTTTTACCTGAATTCAATGCACTGGAAAACACAATGATGCCATGTCTCATCCAGGGTCTTTCCAAAAAGGAGGCCATATACAGAGCTGAGGTCATTCTTCATCTGGTTGGACTTAAAGAACGTCTCTCCCATAAACCAGGTGAACTTTCGGGTGGAGAACAGCAGAGGGTTGCTGTGGCAAGGGCCCTGGTTTTGGAACCTAAGATCCTTTTGGCTGACGAACCAACTGGAAACCTGGATCAAAAGACCGGTGAGTCAATATTTGAGCTACTGCAGGAACTAAATCAACTGAAGGGTATAACCCTCATAATGGTAACACACAATTTAAGACTTGCCTCACGATTGCCCCGCCAGATCCAACTGGTAGAAGGGAAAGCAATAGAGTCTAATCATGAACCAAAATATGGGTAAAAATGGCATGGTATTAAAATGATTTAAGCTAACTTTACAAAACGTTGAGGATTTGTTATGAAATTTAAATTTAAGATAACCTTTTATATTAACATTTCCTGATAAGGGCAACTAATATGAACCATTTTCATCAAGTGATCACAAGGGGTATTAGAGCTTTTCTGAGAAACCTTTTTATATTTCTCTTTATATTCATTCTTTCCGGAATATCTTCAGGAGAAGAGGAAGTCATAGATAAAATCACTGTCATAGGAAATGTAAAGATAGAAGAAGGTGTTATAAGAAATGCGATAAAGAGCAGAGAGGGCACTCCATTCTCAATTGAGCGTGTGCGCGAAGATCTTAAGGCCATCTTTGCCCTGGGATATTTTTCAGATATCCAGGTGGATATAAAATCTACCCCAAAGGGCAAGGAGGTGATATTTATTGTCTTAGAAAGGCCATCAATCAAGGAGGTTTTAGTAACAGGAAATGAGAAGGTGAAACTTGATGATATAAAGGAGAAGCTTACCATCTCGGTCCGTTCTATTTTGAATCTTGAAAAGGTGAAAGAGAGTGCTGAACAGATTCGTAAGCTCTATTTTTCAAAAGGCTACTATGGAATTAAAGTTGAACATAGTGTTGAATATCTTGAGACAAATGAGGCTATTGTGAAGTTTAATATCACAGAAGGTCCAAAGGGCAGAATAAAAAGTATAAATTTCAAGGGAAACAAAAATATCAAGTCTTCCAACCTACGAAAGGTAATGATGACAAAAAAATGGAACATCTTTTCTATCATCACAAAGACAGGTATCCTTGATGAGGACATCCTTAAAAATGATATTCAGCTCCTCACTGCCTATTATTATGATCATGGCTATCTTGATGTGAAGATCTCGGAACCCAAGATTGACCTTGGTGACCCAAAAAGGATTAAAATAGAAATCGAGATCGAAGAGGGACCCCAATATCACTTCGGAGATATCGATTTCAAAGGAGATATCCTGACCACTAAGGAGGACCTCTTCAGAACCATCAAGATTAAAAGAAATGATATTTACAGCAACTCTGCTATAAGAAGGGATATCAATGCCTTGACAGAGAAGTTTGCAAACCAGGGTTATGCCTATGTAGATATCTCACCTTTAACAAACACAGATTCAAAAAACCTTATTGTGCATATTACCTTTGAGATAGAAAAGAAGAAACAGGTCTCATATGAAAAGATTCAAATCTCTGGAAACACAAAGACCCGTGACAAGGTAATTCGACGGGAGCTCTTGATTGCTGAAGGAGAGCTTTATAATGCTACAGGGATGAATAAGAGCCGGGATAGGCTTAAGAGGACAGGATTCTTCAAAGAGGTAGATTTTACCACAAGTCGGGGGAGTACGGATGAAAAGATAAATCTCGATATAAAAGTGGAGGAGGCTCCAACAGGGGCCCTCAGTTTTGGAATTGGTTACAGTTCTATCGAAAAGGTAGTGGGATCTGCATCTATATCAGATCGTAATCTCTTCGGTATGGGTTATAGTGGGGTCTTAAAATTCAGGCTTGGCCCTGATACACGTGATCTAAGATTTGGTTTTACTGATCCTTATTTTATGGGATATCCATATGCTGCTGGAATTGACCTCTATAATGAGAATAGGGACTTCGATACCTATTCTTATAAGATTACTGGTGGAGATATTCGGTTTGGGAAGGAGCTGACGGAAAATCTACGCGCTGATGCAATGTACAAGCTTGAAAAGATAGATGTCTCAGATATCGCGGACGATGCCTCTCGATTCATTAAAGAACAGGCTGGGAAAAAACTCACGAGTGCAATCTCCCTTTCCTTTTCCTTGGACACGAGGGACGATTACTTCAATCCAACCCGTGGATCCCGTCACAGTATCTCAATTCAGAATGCAGGTGGAGTGCTGGGCGGGGATAACTACTATGTTAAGGTCTCAGGAGATACAAGCTGGTTCTTCCCATTACCCCTGAGTACTGTTCTTAACCTTCGTGCAAAGGCAGGATTCATTGAACCCTATAGTGGAAGGAAGGCTCCTATATACGAAAAATTCTTTGTTGGTGGGTTACAAACATTAAGGGGTTTCGAGTTTGGTATGGCAGGCCCATTTGATGAAAACAAGGAACCCCTTGGTGCAGAGAAGATGATAGCATTCAACTCCGAATTAATCTTCCCCCTTGCCAGAGATATTGGACTAAGAGGAGCTATCTTCTGGGATATAGGAAAGGGGTTTGATAAATTAAGCGATATCACTCCCCTTAGAACAGGGGCCGGGGTGGGGATACGATGGTTTTCCCCTTTTGGCCCAATCCATATAGATATAGGGTTTAACTTGAATCCAAGGCGTGGAGAGAAGGGTAAGGTGATAGATTTCATGGCAGGAACAGTATATTGATTCAAGGGGTCAAGGATTCAAGAAAAAAAAGGATGAAGAAAATAAATACCTGAACCCTTGAATCCTAAAATCCTTTCCGCCAGAGGCGGATCCGATTCTGTCGGAGAATCCTTTTTGGAAATGAAATTGGAGAAGAACCAAATTTTTTATTAAGGAGCAGGGAAATGAACCTAAGAAAGAAAATTATCATTATCGGGATGGTCATCCTCATGGGAGGTTATCTTGAATCAGTTTTATCTGCAGAGATAAAGATTGGCTACGTGGATATTCAGAAGGCTGTGAATGAATGTAATGCAGGAAAGGAGGCAAAGAAATCGATTGCCAAGGAGCTGGAGAAATTCCAACGTCTCTATTTAGATAAGCAAAAGGAACTACAAACAATGAAGGACACAATCGAGAAACAGGCTCCAATGCTCACCCCTGAGGCAAGGGCTACAAAGGAGAAAGAGCTTCAAGCCAAGGGCCGGGAGTTCCAGAGATGGGTAGAGGATAACCAGAACGAATTGAATCAGAAAAGGATGGAGATTGAAAGGACCATCTCCATCGGCCTTCAGAAGATTATACAAAAGGTTGGAACAGAAGAAGGATACACACTTATTGTGGAAAAGAACGAGACCATTGTACTTTTCGCCTCAAAGTCAATCGATCTAACTGATAAGGTCATCAGACTTTATGATAGTCAAAAGAGGTGAAATTAGAATAAGACGCAAGTCATTAAAAAAGAATGAAAAAGAGACTGAAAGATTTAGCCATTTTAGTAGACGGAGAAGTTTTTGGGGATGAAGATACGGAAATCTCCGGAGTTGCCCCAATTGAAATTGCAAAACCGGGGGAGATAACCTTCATTGCAAATTCGAGGTATCTCTCAAAACTTAACGAGACAAATGCCTCTTCTGTGATTGTCTCAAAAGAGATTATTAGTGCAAATAAGCCTCTGCTAAGGGTAAAAGATCCCTATCTTGCCTTTGTTAAAATCCTGACTCTTTTCTCCCAAAAAACCCGAAAGCCAATGGGAATTGACCCTAATGCCTGGGTTAGTAAAACCGCAAAGTTAGGTAAGGACATCTCCATATATCCATACGCCTATATCGGGGAGGGATGCATTATTGGAGATCGGGTATCCATCTTTCCCGGGGTATATCTGGGTGAGGATTCAGTTGTTGGAGATGATTCTATCCTCTATCCAAATGTTTCAATCTATCCCAAGACAGTGATTGGAAGTCGTGTGATCATCCATAGTGGCGCTGTGATAGGTGCTGATGGATTTGGATATGTGAAGGATGGAAGAAAGAATGTGAAGATACCTCAGGTAGGGGTTGTAATCATTGAAGATGATGTAGAGATCGGTGCCAATACAACAATTGATCGTGCAACCATGGGGAAAACTATCATCCACAGTGGGGTAAAGATAGATAATCTCGTTGTAGTAGCCCATAATGTTGAAGTGGGAGAGGATTCGATCATTGTGGCCCAGGTTGGAATTGCTGGTTCCACAAAGGTTGGGAAGAATGTAACCTTGGGAGGACAGGTAGGATTGAGGGATCATATTGAGATTGGCGATAATGTTAGGGTGGGGGCCCAATCAGGCGTTGCCCAGGATTTGAAGGCCAATGGTGAATATACAGGCTCCCCTGCCATAAATCATCACGACTTCCTAAGAATGGCCATTACACTGCCAAAAGTGCCAGAAATGAGAAAGGCCCTCATTCAGATGGAAAGACGCTTAAGGAAGATAGAAGAGATCATCTCTTTGAAAGAAAAGGAGAAATAGAAGATGATAGATATAAAGGAAATAATATCAATTCTTCCTCATGCCTATCCCTTCCTTCTTGTTGACCGGATAATTGAGATAGACCCTGGTAAACGTATTATAGGAATAAAAAATGTAACTTACAATGAACCATTCTTTCCTGGCCATTTTCCAGGTCGACCCATCATGCCAGGGGTTCTTATCGTAGAGGCTATGGCTCAGGCAGCAGGTGTCCTTGCCTTTAAATCGATGGAAGAAGAGAAACAGAAAAGGCCTGTCTATTTCCTCGGAATGGACAATGTCCGTTTCAGAAAACCTGTTACCCCAGGAGATCAATTACGCCTCGAATTGGAGGTTACACGACATAGGCAATCTATATGGGGATTTAGTGGAAAGGCCTTTGTTGATGGGAAGCTGGTTGCTGAAGCCGATCTCCTCGCAATGATGGGAGATGAGAAATGATCCATCAAACAGCCATAGTAGATCCAAAAGCTGATATTGGCGAGGGAGTTGAAATTGGACCCTACTGTGTAATTGAAAGGGATGTCTGCATTGGTAATGGAACTGTTATCGGACCCCATGTGGTGATTCGGGAGGGAACAAAAATTGGTAAGAGATGTCAGATATTCCAATTTGCTTCAATTGGCGAAATCCCGCAGGCCCTTGCCTTTAAAGGAGAAAAGACATCCATCTCAATAGGGGATGAAAATATTATCAGGGAGTTTGTTACCCTCCACAGAGGTACTGCAAAGGGAGGGGGAAAAACCATCATCGGAAATAATAATTTCTTTATGGCCTATTCCCATGTGGCTCACGACTGCCGGATTGGAAATCAGGTTGTCCTTGCCAATGGAGCAACCCTCGCAGGCCACATATTAATCGAGGATTATGCTATTATTGGTGGTCTTTCTGCAGTTCATCAATTCTGCAGGATTGGCACACATGCCTTTATCAGTGGCCTTACAGGTGTAACACTGGATATTCCTCCCTTTATGCTGGCAGCGGGAAATCGTGCAAAGCTTTTTGGTCTAAACACTGTTGGTCTTAAACGCCACCAATTCAATGAAGAAACCATTAGGGCTCTAAAAAAGGCATACCGAATCATATTCCGTTCAGGCATGACACTTGAAAGGGCGATCAAAAAGGTTATGGAGGATGATATATTTCAAACAAATGAGGTTCGGCATCTTCTAAACTTCATTCAACATACGAAGAGGGGGATAAGTCGATAAGTGGATAAGATCAAGGTGGGCGTTATAGGTGTTGGTTACTTTGGCCAGTTCCATGTAGAGAAATATTCCAGAATGGAGGAAGTGGATTTGGTCGGGGTTGTGGATATAAATCCTCTGCGTGCAAATGATATCGCTAAAAGATATGATATAGAGGCCTTCTCAAGCCATCTTGATATCCTTGATAAGGTTTCAGCTGTAAGTATAGTTACACCCACACCATCTCATTATACAATCGCAAAGGATTTTCTTCTAAACGGAATAGATGTCCTCTTAGAAAAGCCTATATCAAGCACAATTGAAGAGGCTGATGAACTGATTCAGCTTGCCCAAAGGGAAGGCTTGATATTGCAGGTTGGCCACCTGGAACGATTCAATGGGGCCCTTTTAGCCCTTGAAGGGATGATAAAGGATCCAATCCTGATCGACTCCCATCGATTAAGTCCATTCTCTGGAAGAGAAACAGATGTGAGTGTTGTTCTGGACATGATGATCCACGATATCGATATCATATTAAATCTTGTAAAATCAAAGGTTAAGGGGTTTAGCGCCACAGGTATTCCCGTTATCACAAGCAATTTCGATGTTGCCAATGCGAGAATTGAGTTTGAGAATGGATGCACGGCAAATTTAACTGCCAGCAGGGTATCAAAAAATAAGATTAGAAAAACCCTGATCTCCCAACTGAACGAAACCCTCTTTATAGATTATCTTTCTCAGAAGGCCTTCCACTCAAAAAAGGGGACAAACGAAATAGAAGAGAAAAAGGATGAACTCATAGGTGAGATCCCTGTTAAGAAGGTTGATCTTCTGATGGCCGAAATCCACTCTTTTCTCAGGAGTGTTAGGGATCGAAAGAATGTAAAGGTCTCCGCAGAGGATGGGAAAAGGGCCTTAGAAGTAGCTCTTCAAATTGATCAGAAGATCAAAGACCATTACCTAAAAAGAGATTCCTTAGAAAATTAATGAGATGAAATCAAATAAGATCTTGCTGGTTGCTGGAGAAGTCTCAGGTGATCTCCACGGTTCTTATCTTTTGGAGGCTGTTCACGAAATCGATCCTGAAATTGAATTCTTCGGGATAGGTGGAGAAAACCTAAAGAAGAGAGGTATGAGGCTCTTCTATCATTTGAATTCCCTCTCTGTGGTTGGGGTAACAGAGGCAATCTTTAAACTGAAAGAAATATTAAGAGCCCTCAAAGAAGTTAAAAATTCAATCCTCCGAGAGAAACCCAATTTAGTCATCTTAATCGATTTCCCCGAGTTTAACCTTCGAGTTGCCAGGATGGCCCATAGGAGAGGAATCTCCGTGCTTTATTATATCAGTCCACAGCTTTGGGCCTGGAGACCAAAAAGGATCAAGACGATAGCGCAGTGTGTAAAGAAAATGGTTGTCTTCTTCCCATTTGAAGTCCCCTTGTATGAAAGGGCAGGAGTTGATGTTGAATGGGTGGGTCATCCCCTGCTCGATATTGTAAAACCAAAATATTCAAAAGAAGAGGCCATGAAAATATTTGGTCTTAAAAAAGGCAGCAAGACGATCGGACTTTTACCAGGAAGTCGAATTGATGAAATCAAAAGGTTAATGCCCGTTCTTCTCCGTTCAGCCCGTATACTTCAAAATGAGATCCCCGATCTCCAATTTATTATCCCGCTTGCCCCTGGGATATCTGAGAGTAGCTTATCTCCATGGATGAAAAACGCCCCTCTGTCAGTGAAGGTGATTAAGGGTTTTACATACGATCTGATGAATATTTCAGACCTTATTATAACAGCCTCAGGTACAGCCACACTTGAGGGAGCGATACTTGAAAAGCCTATGATCATCATCTATAAGGTCTCGTGGTTTTCTTATTTGATTGGGAGGGCACTAATTCATGTTGATCACATAGGACTTGTCAATCTGGTTTCAGGGAAAGAGGTCTCTCCTGAATTGATTCAGGGGAATGCCAATCCCGAGAAAATCGCTAAAGAGGCACTTAGGATTTTAAAAGACCCAAATCTTCTTAGAAAGATGACCGATGAGATGCGTGATGTGCGTCGAGGTCTTGGAGAGCCTGGAGCAGTCAGAAGGGCTGCTAAAATCGTCACCTCCTTGCTACCGAGGCCCAATTATGATACGAATAATATATGTATATCCTGATTCCTTCAAAACATTTGGAGGAGTCAAAAAATTTATTTGAGGTCTCTGAAAAAGTATTAAAACAAATTTTATAGACTGGGGAGGTGGGGTGGAAAAGCCTTCGAGCGGATACCGATAATAATATGGCACTATTGATTAATACCCTGAAAATGCTTGATTTTCTCTTAAGCGATTGTAAGCAATCTACCTTCTCGATGTCCGCATTCGAAGGGTTTGGAACCCTACCTCCCCAGTCTTTCAAGGATTTTTTCAGAGCTCTCTATTTTAGAAAACGCATATGATTCTTTATCGACGTCTTCTCAAACTCGTCAAACCTTACTTATTTAAATTAGTATTGGCCATGATCTTTATGGTCTTTGTCTCCCTCCTGACAGCTGCCCAGGCCTTCCTCGTAAAACCTGCCCTGGATGATGTCTTCCTGAAAAGGGATAAAGAGATGCTCTTTCTTCTACCCATTGCAATTATACTCCTCTTCATCATCAAGGGGATTTTCGATTACTGCCAGGCCTATTTGATGAATTTTGTTGGTTTAAGGGTTGTAGCCGATATAAGGGAAAAGCTCTATAATCACCTCCAATCACTCTCCCTTTCCTTCTTTACAAAAACCCCTACAGGTGTTCTCATATCAAGAATTACAAATGATGTAAATCTCATCCAGGCATCGGTTTCCAATGTCATAACAGGTCTTCTTAAGGATGTCTTTACAATCATAGCTCTTACCGGAGTCATCTTTTATCGAAACTGGAAACTGGCAATAATAGCCTTTATCATATTTCCCCTCGCCATCATCCCGATTAAGGAATTCGGGAAAAGACTGAGAAAATTTAGTCGTAAGGGTCAACAGCGAATGGGGACCATTACCACATTTCTTCACGAGACAATCACTGGGAATCGAATCGTAAAGGCCTTTGGTATGGAAGATTACGAGAAGCGCCGTTTCGCCAAAGAGAATGAAAGATTCTTCGAGATTACATTGAAACGGCTGAAGGTGAGGGCCTTATCTCATCCCTTGATGGAATTATTAGGAGGAGTTGGAGTAGCCCTTATCATCTGGGTTGGAGGCTATAGCGTGATTAAAGGAGAATTAACACCAGGCACTTTCTTCTCCTTCATGACCGCCCTTTTGATGCTTTATGCCCCTGTGAGAGATTTGAATAAGGTTAATCTCGAAATTCAGGAAGGTCTTGCAGCCGCATCAAGGGTATTCGAACTACTCGATACTCTGCCTGATATAAAGGACGAAGAGGATGCCATTTCGCTACCACCAATTTCTAAGGGAATTGAGTTTCGTAATGTGACATTTAAATATGACGGCGAACCCGTTCTCAAGGAGATATCTTTTGAGGTCAAAGCTGGTGAGATAGTAGCATTGGTCGGGATGAGTGGTGCGGGTAAGACATCTCTGGTAAATCTTATCCCTCGATTTTATGACGTGGACGATGGTAAGATTCTGATTGATGATCACGATATACGCAAGGTTACAATACAGTCTTTGCGAAGCCAGATTGCACTGGTTACCCAGCAGACAATACTTTTTAATGATACTGTAAGAAACAATATAGCCTATGGTAATCCCGAAAGGTCTGAAAGGGAGATTGTGGAAGCGGCTAAGGCTTCCAATGCTCACGATTTCATTCAAAGGCTCCCACAGGGTTATGAGACAATCATTGGCGAAGGAGGCGTTAAACTTTCAGGTGGAGAACGCCAGCGTCTCTCCATTGCTCGGGCCCTCCTCAAGGATGCCCCGATTTTGATTCTCGATGAGGCTACCTCATCCCTTGATTCCGATTCTGAGGCAGAGGTTCAGAAGGCCCTTGAGACCCTGATGAAGCGAAGGACTGTCTTTGTGATTGCCCATAGACTATCTACAATAAGAAATGCACATAGAATAATTGTTCTGCATGACGGTAGGATCGTGGAGGAAGGGACTCATGAAGAGCTGATGGCAAAAGGAGGAGAATACCGGCGTCTTTATGATTTGCAGTTTAAAGATGACGGGATGAGAATCTGGAAGACAACAAGAGTAAAGAATATATTTTGAAGATGTCTTTAAAGAGAATTAAAAAAAGATTTATAGCTAAATATGGCCCATCCTTGGCCTATTGGGCAATTAAGCTTCTTGGCCGAACAATGAGATTTGAAGTTGTCAGGCCTGAGATTCCAAGATCATTCTGGGAAAAGAACGTTTCAGCCATTGGTGTCTTCTGGCATGGAAGACTTTTAATGATGCCATATGCATATAAAGGAAAGAAACTGAGTTTTCTTGTTTCACCCCACAGAGATGGCCAGATAGTAGGAAAGGCGCTTGAGAGGTTTGGTTTCCATCCAATCCTCGGCTCCAGCTATAGAGATGGATCTTCGGCGCTGAGGGAGATGGAGAAGGCTATAAAGGATGGCAGTGATGTGGCAATTGTTCCGGATGGTCCAAGGGGCCCTCGTCAGATAGCCCGATTTGGAGCAATAGAGCTTGCCCGACGAACAGGAAGACCTGTTGTTCCAGTCTCATTTAGCGCCTCAAGGAAGAAGATCTTCAATAGCTGGGATCGATTTCTCCTCCCATACCCTTTCTCCAGGGGTGTCTTCATCTGGGGTGAACCCATAAATGTAGATCCTGATGGAGATAGGAACTATCTTGAGGAAAGAAGGCTTCTTTTAGAGAAAAGGCTAAATGAGTTGACAGAAGAGGCAGACCTTTACTTTAAGAAAACATAGATGCTCAATCCTTGAAAGACTGTGGAGGGTGGGGATATTGCCAATGTCGTTGACATCTTCTAAATGGAAATAAAACAGGAGGGGAAGATATGACCTTAATCATTATTCTTATTATACTCGGTATTCTTATTTTGTCGGTTGTTTCAATCTACAATAGACTTGTTCGGCTCAGGAATACAGTTAAATCCTCATGGTCAGATATTGATGTCCAGTGTAAGAAGAGATTTGATCTGGTTCCGAATCTTGTTGAGACGGTTAAGGGCTATGCATCCCATGAAAGAACCGTTTTCGAAAAGGTTACTGAGGCGAGGACAATGGCAATGAAGGCCAATTCCCCTGCTGAAATGGCAAAGGCTGAAAATATGCTCCGAGATACACTAAAGAGTCTATTTGCAGTTGCAGAGGCATATCCTGAGCTTAAGGCCAATGCAAATTTTATGCAACTTCAGACTCAGCTTCAGGAACTGGAGAATAATATCGAGTACGCAAGGAGGTACTATAACGCAGTGGTTCGTGACTATAATGTTATGATTGAATCATTTCCCTCAAACCTGATTGCATCGCAATTCAATTTTAAGCAGGCAGAACTCTTTCAGCTTGAATCACCTGAGGTAGAAAGAAAACCCATAAAGGTCAGTTTTTCGTAATTTGAAAGGGAATTGATAAGTGAGAGGAAGATATAGGAAGAAAAATTCTTAATCCGAGCAGGAAAAAGATGAAAGATTATTTAAGATTATTAATTTTGATCATATCTTTTTTAACTCTCAACCTCATCATTTTTATTCCCTCTGTTTTTGCGCAGTATTTTACCATTACAAAATTCCACTCAGATATTACCATTGAGAAGGATTCCTCTTTTATAGTTCGGGAGACGATTGAGGTAAATTTTCATAAACCGAGACACGGGATTTATCGAGAAATCCCATATAAGTACAGGGATGAGTTTGGAAAGACTATTACAACACCCACAAAAATTCTATCCGTTACTGATGGTGCAGGAAAGCTATGGAAATATCAGGTAAAAAAGACCGCTCATGTGATCAATATAAGGATTGGCCACCCTAAAAGGTTCATCTCAGGACGACAGACATATGTAATAACCTACGAAGTGAAAAATGCGATACTCTTCTTCGATGATCATGATGAGCTATACTGGAATGTTACAGGAAATTACTGGAAGGCACCTATCCTTGAGGCATCGGCAGATATTAATCTTGAAAAAAAGGAGAGGCCCACAAACATAAGGGCAGCCTGCTATACTGGAGCCTATGGATCAGTGCAAACAGAATGTGGTTATGAAGAGTATGAAGGTGGCATAAGGTTTACTTCCACAAAGGGGCTTAATCCAGGAGAAGGCCTTACAATAGCCTTTGGGTGGGATAAGGGATTTGTTTCTCCACCCTCTTCATGGAGAAGGTTTCTGTGGACGATTAATATAGGGGAGAACTGGATATTTTTATTTCCTATTCTTTCTTTCTTTTTTATGTTTAATCGGTGGTACAGGAAGGGAAGAGACCCGAGGGTGAAGGAGTCTTTGACAGTGATGTATGAGCCACCAAAATATAATAATCTTCCACTAACACCCGCAGAGGTCGGGACACTCATTGATGAGAAGCTCGACCCGAGGGACATAACTTCAACGATCGTTGGCCTTGCGGTCAAGGGCTATATTCAGATTGAAGAGATAAAGACAGAGGGATTGTTTTTTGGCAAATCGGATTACAATCTCATTAAATTAAAAGAACCTGATAACGCTCTAAGCCTTTTTGAAATAGAACTATTAAAGAGCCTTTTCCCTTCTAAAATAAGCCAAATATCCATCTCAAGTTTGAAGAATAATTTTTATAAACATATGATTATCCTGAAACGGACCCTATTTGGTGAGCTGGTCAGGAAGGGCTATTTTCTCGTTAGTCCTGAGAAGGTGAGGAATGTATATTTTCTATCAGGAATTATTATCATCGGGATTGGTGGTTTTATCTTATCATTCCTCTTTCCTTATTCTACTGGGAAAAGCTTTATCACAAGCGCTCTTACAGGACTCTCCGTCATCTTCTTTGGAATATATATGCCTGCCAAGACAAAGGCAGGAGCATTGGCATACATGGAAATATTAGGTTTTCAGGAATTTATGAGTCGAGCAGAGAAAGACAGGCTTGAAAGAATGGGTGATAAAGAACTATTCTCCAAATTTCTACCTTATGCCATCTCTTTAGATGTGGTGGATAGCTGGGCACAGGCATTTGAGGGCATCTATCAGGAGCCACCGAGGTGGTATGTTTCGCCCGGTGGATTTAGAATTTTTAATCCCTACGCCTTTTCCCACTCCCTAAATTCCATGACCCAAAGCCTCAGCTCTGCCATCTTTTCAGCACCGAGGGGAAGTGGTGGTCGTGGAGGTGGGTTAGGGGGAGGTGGTTTTTCCGGAGGAGGATTCGGAGGTGGTGGAGGTGGAAGCTGGTAAGAATAATCTCATTCTTCGAAAAGCGAAGCCAGCGAATCGAGTTTCTGTTCTATCTCCATCATAAGCAATTGGGAGAATGAGTCAAGTATGATAACAGCATTACTTGCAGCATCTCCACGGCTTTTACCCTCGATTATTGCCTTGGAGATACGACTGCAGATCCCCCTGTTTACCTCCTGAACCAGTGAATAGGACTTATCGAGTCTTTCAAGGGATAGATCAGGACTTCCCCTCCTCTTTGCAATAAAATACTGTCTTAAAAGATACATTGAGACAGAACGAACAATCGTCTCTTCATCCGTTGAAAATGGGAGATGGTACCTTGCCATGGGTTTAAGGAAATTCATTATGGGACAACCACTCGTTGCCATGATGAGTCCAAAGATGGAGGAAAGCCCTCTCTGTATAGTGGCTTCTTTAAAATAGGTCCGCTCTGCTGTAATGACCGTGATTCTTACCTGCTCGGTTGATCTTACGTCCTTGAAATGTTCGACAAGGTCTGAGATGTTTGCTGCAATTGGGCAATGGGGAGATTTATCCTTCAAGAGCGAACAAACAGAACACCGAGAGCAATCAAGCTCTGTCCAGAAGGGAAGAGGTGTTTTATGCTCGGGGATCAAAGATATTGTAGCTTTATCTAAGAGTAGAGGATAGAGCATCCTTTTACCATCCATAAATTCAAATTCATAAATAATCTCAATTGTAGACATATCTTCCCCTATGATGGTGGTTTTTTATCTTTCAAAAGATTTAAACCCTCATTATATTTCACAAGGGCTAAATCATGATGATTTACAAACCTAAAAAGTGCCTCCATCTGTTTCGGAAATAGTGAGATATCCAGAGGAACTTTCTCCTCTGGATCTGCCCTCAGGTCAAAGGCCCATCCTTTTCTTTTCTTCAGAGAATACTGGACCTTGATGAGATTTTGTGTATCGAGTGAGGATATGGTCTTTTCATATCCATAGAAGAAGATATATCTTCGCTTTAGCCTGTGATAAAAAAGTGATTCACCATTGAAGAGGAGAGGATCGTAAGGGATTCTCATTGCATCGAGTATTGTTGGAAGAAGGTCTACATGCGTTGTTGGAATCTCGAAGGTTTTTGGTTTAAAAAGGATAGGTTGATAGATCAGTGCAGGGGTTTCCAGATTCTCATTATAGCTATATCTATGATGCATATAATTATCAGGATGGTGCTGACCAAAGGCCTGACCATGATCTCCAACAACGACAAGTATTGTCCTCTCCAGAAGGCCACTTTGCTTAAGATGCTCATAGATAAGTTTTATCATATTGTCGAGCAGGTAGAGATTATTATAATAGCGGGTTATGGCCCTACCATCTTCCTCCATTATCCTGTAATCAGCACCATAGTCAAAATAGGGAAGATGCGCTACGAAGCTGATATAGATTGCCAGAAATGGCTCCTTTGCCTTTTTCAATCTCTTAATAAAAAAGTCCACTGTCTGTATCTCATCCCTTCCCACATATCGGCCAAAGGAGTGAAGTTCTTCCCTCTTTTTAAGATTTAGATTCTCAAAATGATGCATCTCCAGAAGCCCACTATTCTTTACAAAGGAGAGCGGAAAATACCAGTTTATGGGAGAAGGAGTTACAAGAAAAGATTCATGAGTTTCGGATAAAAAATTGATCAGAGATGGGACCCTTGCATCCGATCGCAAACCAAATGTCTCCTGATTAAAAAAGTCATAAAGACCGCTCATCAGAGAGAAGATTGCCTTTGTGCTTATATTGGAAGTTGTAAAATGTCTCTTCAGATACCACGCCTCTTTTGACAGGTTGTATAAAAAAGGCATAGGCATCCTCTGGTTTGATGTATCAAATATATATCTACTCCCAACAGATTCCATGATGAGAAAGATGATATTCCATTGATGCGGGGTTTTAATGGAGAGAAATTTTAATGGTTTTACAGGATGACTGAACATCTCTTCTGAGGGATTAATTGACAATCTATATTCATTTACAATTTTTTTGGAATCCTGTTTTATGGAGGGGCTGAGGAAGATATTTTCAATAAGATCGGAGAGGAGGAATGTAACTGGATTTTCATATATCTCCTTTGGGATTGGATTCTCCCTTTTCTCCGAGAAGGATATGAAGCATATGGAGAGGATGATAATGAAAAATATTGATGCCTTTGCCATTTTAATTCTGAACCATAGTGGCAATATCCAGATAAACCAAAAAAGTCCCACAGGGATGAGTAGGAATAGGAACTCTCTAAATCCACCGAATTTCATGAGCTCTTCAAATGAGACATTTAGAAAGACCTCCATGAGCATTGAATGATCGAGGCCTGTCTGTGCCGAAAAGAGTAATTGGGTATGAGCAACATGGATGACCGATAAAGCGATTAGTGTGATATTCAGTATGAGGATACCAAATATTTTGAATATAAGAAACCATCCCTTATTTTTAAGAGGGCTCATGGCCTTAGAGAGCAACCAGAAAATAATAGAAAGGCCAAGGATGACAGAGAGGTCTTGCGGGATATGGGAGAGTATCCATCCAGGAGTATAATTTTTTGGATTAAAATCGAATGGCTTCAGGGGATTTGTAAAGAGTCCTATGATGAGCTCTGCCCTGTAGGCAAGGACAAGTAGGAAGAGGCAAATAAAAAAGGTGAATAAAGACTTATCTTCCGAGACAATCTTTGTAAAAAGGGCTAGGAATTTTTTAAAAATAATCTTTCTCACCTGAGGCGAAGATCTCCTTCCTGAAGGAATTAAACCCCTCACCCTAACCCTCTCCCCAAGCATTGGGGAGAGGGGATGGTAAGCGGGATAATTTTAAAGATTTAATCTAAATTGAGCGATTCCAGATTGTCATTGTG
>JBBITW010000004.1:0-54152 GCA_037440525.1 Deltaproteobacteria bacterium | reverse complement strand
TAAAGCAATTATTAGATTTGATATCATCTTAAAAAATTAGCCGTCTTCACTTTCAAAAGTCTCATAAAAAATATTTGACAAAAACCTTTTGGATGATAAAATTTTTATACTCTTTTAGAAGAGAAAAAGAGATGAAGAAAATAAAAGAAGAGATAAGGAAGATCGCTATTAAATACAACATCCAGATTATTTATGCATTTGGGAGCAGGGCAAAAGAGGCACTCGATTTAGTTGAAGGGCGAATCGAGCGGTTTTCCCATAGACCATCAGATTTGGATATAGGTATCAAAACAAAAAATTACCTTACTGTTGATGAGAAAGTGAATATTGCCATCCTTTTTGAGGAACTTTTTGATGTTTCTCGAGTGGATATTGTAGTTCTCTCAGATGCTCCTGTGTTTTTAGCTCTTGATATTGTTATGGGAGAAATTATATATGTCGAAGATTTTACTTATGAAGCAGAGTATCAACTCTATATTATGAGAATGGCTTCAGAGCTCCTTCCCTATGAACGGATGAAACAGAGAATGCTCCTCGGTGAATAATATGACTCCTGGAGATTTAAATTCGAAGGTTATAGCAGAACGTGTCTTCTGGATATCTCAGATGATAGATTCTCTTAGAGATCTTAATATGGAAGATAAGGCCACCTTTTTAAAAGAAAGACATAAGATTGCTGCGGCAGAATCATATTTGAGACGGGCTTTGGAGGCTCTGTTTGACATAGGAAGACATATTCTTGCTAAGGGATTTGCTTACCCAGCCACTGAATATAAAGAAATAGCAAAAGGTCTTTATGATAAAAAGGTCTTTGGTGAAGATGAAACAGAACTAATGAGAAAGATGGCAGGTTATCGAAATAGAATGGGTCATTTCTACCATGAGATTACTCCTGAAGAGCTTCACGAGATATGCCTTAATCATCTTGATGAAATCAAGTTACTTGCAGAAAAACTGGTTAGATGGACGAAAAACCAGATTAACTCATAACCCACCTCAGTCATCATGAGGGCGCATCGACTGTGGCAATCTCATCAAAAAAGGCGAGATTCCTTTGTTTCCAGCGCAACGACAACTTTTTAAATCGAGATTTTGATTCCGAAAACTTTTTGAAAAATATTAATAAATCATTTAAAATGTTTTTGATGCTTAATTGGAGAATTTTAAATGAAAGAAGCGTTGAGATATTTAGAAAATGCGAGAGAGATATTAAAATCTGTTCCTGTGGAAGATAATACTTTCCTCGATATTAAACCCGTCCGTGAAGCCTTTGGTACCGCCTATTTAGCGATACTAAAAGCCCTTGACATCTACTTCCTAAAGAAAGGGATAGATGAAAAAAAATTGCCCCACTCTGTGGACGGATATAGGGAAATGATACGGAAATACCTTTTGATACATGACGATAAACTTTTAAGAGAATTTGATAAACTTTATAGATTGTTGCATATTGCTGGGTATTATAAAGGGCTTTTACAAGATACAGTTGTTGTAAGAGATGCTCTCAAGTCAGCAAAGAATTTTATAGAGAAAATTCCTTAAAAGGATGGATTGAGAGGAAATTGAGTGCCTTTTCAATATCATCTGTAAAATAATATTCTCCTTGAAGTTCATAGTATTCAACATTGAGAATGTCTTGGGGAGAAATGATTAGAAAAAAAGAATCTATTTTTGAAATACCAAAATTTTTTAGGTGGAATTGGAATCCCTGAGAGATTTCAGGGTTGATAATCGCTTCTCCCTCTTTTTGGCCACCATTTTAAAAGCCCTCGGAATGTCAGCCATTAGTGACTTTGATTGCTCTGCCGCATCGGAATAAAATTTTATTATCTTTTCTTCGATCTCTATTGCCATTCCTATCAAATCAGAATAGGTTTTGTTCTCTTCTAAATTTAATTTTAACAAATATTCTTCTGAATTCATATTAAAGGCAAAGCAACCTTCGATAGCATCTGTGATCACACCATAATATGCTCTCTCAATTTGATTGATATAACCTTCATTCTCTTCAGCGAAAGATAGAAATAGCTCCCTGCTTTTTTTAAGTCTCCCTGCCAGGTTTTTATAGAACTTCCCCGACTCATTTTCTAACTCCTTTGCAAAGCTGATCGCACCTGAACAAGTATTGATTTCCATTATCATTTACCCTCTAATAATTATCCGAGCCTTTCTCTAAAACCATCTCTGGATCACAACTTTACTTTCGGTGAAGAAACGGATTGCATCCCTGCCCTGTCCGTGTAAAACTCCATAAAACGAATCCTTCATCCCCCCAAATGGGAAAAAGGCCATTGGGGCCACGATTCCGATATTGATCCCGATATTACCACATTCAACCCTATATTGGAATTCTCTGGCATATTTCCCATTTGAAGTAAATATTGAAGCTGCATTTCCGTAGTTACTTTTGTTGATCCATGAGATTGCCTCATCAAGGTCCTTCGCCCTCATCACGCTCGCAACCGGCCCAAAGATCTCTTCCCTTGCTATGGTCATATCTGGAGTTACATCCTCAAATATTGTTGGATTGATGAAGCAGGTATCAGGATAATCCCCAGCAATTGCTGGTTTTCTTCCGTCAAGTATCAATTTGGCCTGCTCTTTAATTCCTATATCAATATATTTTAATACCCTTTGTTTCCCATCAATGGATTGCATCGGTCCGACCTGAACTGTCTCATCAAGCCCATAACCGACACGAATCTTGGATGTCGCCTCAACAAAGGCATTTAAGAAATCTTTATAAAAGTGATCATCATCCCCTACAATGACCAGATTTGCTCCTGAAAGGCATCGCTGACCCGTATTTCCAAAGAAGGAGGTAAGCAGGGCAGCAATCGTTGCATTGATATCCGCATCTGGAATCACGAGTAAGAAATTCTTTGCACTCACCTGGACGATAGCCCTCTTACAAGTCTCACCGCACTTCCTATAAACCTCTTTACCTATTGCTGTAGTTCCAACAAATGTAATACCTTTTATATCTGGATGCTCCATGAGAACTTGAGCAACCTCTGCCCCACCATGGACTACATTATAGACTCCAGGAGGAAAACCAGCCTCATCAATAAGTTCTGCAAGCATTACCTGGCTTATTGGATCTCTTGGAGAGGGTTTCACAATAAAAGTATTTCCTGTTGCCAGAGCAAATGGTGAATACCAGAGGGGGACCATGAATGGAAAATTGAAAGGAGCAAGATTGACAAATATACCTAAAGGTTGGTATATGACATATTCATCTATCCCTGAGGCAATATCTTCAAGGTTATATCCCATCATAAGAGAAGGGATCCCTGTTGCGACCTCCACCATCTCGATTCCACGCCTTGTTTCTCCTCTTGATTCGTCAATTGTCTTTCCATGCTCCATGGTTTGAATTCTACTAAGTCGCTCAAAATTTTTCTCCAGTAGCTCTTTTAATCTAAAAAGACACCTTGCCCTCGAAAGGGGCGGTGTTCTACGCCATTCAGGGAATGCCTCTTTAGCCGCTTTGATGGCTGAGAGGACCTCCTCTTTGGTTGACATTGGAACTCTGGCTAAGAGTTTCTGAGTAGCAGGGTTCTTAACATCCCACCAATCTTTCGATTTAGACTCCACCCATTCTCCATTGATATAATTTTTAAGTTCCAATACCTCTTTTATCGGTTCTTCTAAAATTGCCATGATCTGCTGTCCTCCTTTTAAAATTTATTGAGAATAGGCCATTTTGTAAAGCTCTACTATCTCTTCCTTTGTTGCCTGGCGGGGATTATTCCCTGGGCTACCACTGGCGATAGCATCCTCAGCCATTTTCGGAGCTAACTGTTCCAACTTTTCTCTCTCAACCCCAAGCTGTCTTAAAGATGGAATCTGAACATCTTTAATTAATGCCTTAATGGCCTTAGCAGCCAACTGAGCGGCTTCGAGATCCGTGAGACCAGTGATATTTTCTCCCATTGCCCTGGCGATGTGAGCATAACGCGTTGGATTCCCAATAAGACTAAATTCAGTAACCACTCCTAAAAGAGCGGCATTTGAAGCCCCGTGGGCCACATGAAAATAGGCTCCAATGGGTCTTGACATACCATGAACCAGAGCCACTGATGAGTTACTAAAAGCGATCCCCGCCTGAAGGGCTCCGAGCATCATCTTTTCTCTTGCCTCTACATTATTCCCATTTGCCCAGGCCTGTCTTAAACTGCCCGAGATCAATTCAATTGCCGAAATACAAAAGATATCACTCATGGGTTGAGCCTTTATAGAGACATAGGCCTCGATTGCATGAGTGAGAGCATCAATCCCAACGGCTGCTGTTAGATTACGAGGGGATGAAAGCGTCAAAAGTGGATCTACAATAGCAACCTTTGGGATGATGAATGGACTACCGATCAGCATTTTCACATTCGTTTTTGTGTCGGTAATTATGGTAAACTGAGTAACTTCACTCCCTGTTCCAGCAGTTGTTGGAATGGCAATTAGGGGAACACCTTCTTTTGAAACCCTGCCCAACCCTTTATAATCCTCGATAGATCCTGGATTAGTCACCATAATGGCTATGGCCTTTGCGGTATCAATGGGACTTCCTCCTCCAACGGCTATCAAGAAGTCACATCCATTATCTTTGAAAATTTTAAGACCTTCCCTCACATAGTCAACCGTAGGTTCAGTAGCTACTCCATCATAGACTATAAATTGCAATTCATTCTGGTTGAGTGATCTCTTCATCACTTCGACAATCCCCAGTTTAACCATAACCTGATCGCTAACAATCAGGGCCTTTTTTACTCCCAATTTCTTACTCTCTTCTCCAACCTTCTCGGAAGATCCAGATCCGATAATCAAAACAGGTGGAATAAAAAATGACCTTATGGGTAACATAATAACCTCCCCTATGAATATCAACTGGATAGTATTAAAGAATGTGAATGATAAAAATAACCATCTTTCATCTTAAACAACATTTAATTCCAATCTTGCGTTATCTTTATAATTGTCAAATGAGTCTCTGTTGGGCTCAGGTCAGTAAATATTTTATTAAAGTTTAATGCCCACGATTTGATCATAACTTGATCGGTAACAGGCAAACTTTTCTTAACATAAGCTTAAGATTATAATGGTTTTAAAATTCCTCTTTCGATTTGATATAATTTATCGCACCATGTTAAAAAGGCACGATTTGATTCTGTAATTAAGCCGCTTAATCCATTTTTTCTCTCTTGAGATAGATATTCCTTCCAAGATTCACGTGCTACTCCACCCAATCCTTCAAAACATTCATCTAACAGCAAAAATTCTGGTCCAGAAGATAAAGCCCTGAAAATAGCTATAAGCATTTGTTCTCCGCCACTGCAAAATTCAGCACTTTTCCCATATAATTTTTTAATCCCTGGGAAGATCTCTTCAAAAGTATTGAATTTTACCCTTTGTGATACCTTTTTACCCCAACAGGGAATTAGTATATTTTCTTTAACTCTCAATTCACCAATTAATCTTCTATCTTCTGGGACATAACCTATCCCAAGCCTTGCTATTTTATAAGGAGGAAAGGCAGTAATTTCTAAACCATTGTAATAGATAGATCCCGATTCAACAGGAACCAACCCCATAATACTTTGGAGCAATGTTGTCTTACCAGCACCATTTGAGCCAAAAATCCCAACCATCTCCCCTTTTTTTATCTCCAAAGATATATCTATATTGGCATGTATATAACCTCTATAAACGTTTAGTTTTTCAATCTTTAACATATCTTATTTCCCTAAAAGAATGTTTTTAATTTTGGAATCTTTAAGCAGTTCATTGAGATTCCCTTCACCTATTACCTTTCCCTCATACATAACCATTGTTCTTGAGGCATATTCAGCTATATCAAAGTCGTGTTCAACCATTATTATTGTTAGTTTATTTTCCTTCTGAACATTCAATATGCTTTTAATAATATCATGCTTTTCCTGTGAACTAACGCCAGAAGTTGGTTCATCCAAAAAAAGGACTTTCGGCTTTAAAGCAAGAGCGATTGCTACATCAAGTAGTTTTCTTTGGCCTTGCGAGAATTCTTTTGCTAATCGATCTTTTGGGATTTTAAATTTCTCCAGTAGCTCAATACTTTCACTTGACACCTGCGTGTAGTTTCTATAATCTTTAAAGAGTAGGCCACTTTTTCCAATCCGAGCAAAAATTGCCAATCTTAAGTTATCAATAGCTGTTAAATTCTCAAATAAAGCTGGTGTCTGGAAACTCCGTGCAATCCCTAATTTTATTCTCCCTATTTCGGACAAGTGTGATATGTCTTCATCCATAAAATAAAGTCTTCCAGCGTCAAGTGGTATGAAATCAGTCAGCACATTTATTAAGGTAGTCTTCCCCGCACCATTAGGCCCTACTATTGAACAGACTTCATTTTCTTTGAATTCAAGACTAACATTATCAACTGCATGAACCCCTCCAAAACTTTTTCTAAGATTTATCCCTTTTAATACTTCTCTCATTGTATCAACCTTTTCCTTGAATTATCAGCTATTGATACAACCTGCATAAACAAGATAAGTTTTTATTAAAGACAACATTAATAAAATTTGCAGCCAAATTTTTATCATGGTTCTTTTTTAAGTTTTTGCTTCAATAGGGTGAGAAAAGTGGGCATAATACCTTTCGGGAGAAATATAACGAGAATAATTATTAATGCACCTGTGAAATACTCCCAATAAGATGTAATTTCACCTATTTGCCAATAAATAGTGTAATAAATTGCAGTGCCAATAATGGGGCCACTGAAAATTTCTGCCCCACCAAGCAGAGTCCCAACAAGAGGACTTGTTACCATTTCCCAACTTGCAATTCTTGGATGCACAATTCCATGTAAAATGGAATAAAGTAACCCTGCGATTCCTGTAAAAAATGCTGATATTATAAAGATGGCTATCCTATATCTCGACACCTTAATCCCTATGCATTTAACACGACTCATATTATCACCTATAGCTCTTATAGCCAAACTAAATGGGGAATTAACAATTTTATACATCATAATTATACAAATAGATGCGATTGCGAGCACAATATAGTAAAAGACCTTCATTTCTCGTAAAGTAATTATACTAAAATGTAATCCAACATCTCCACCGAGTGTTCTGCTTGACCACACTACGATTGCTATAAACTCTCCAAATGCGAGGCTACATAAGGCGAAAAAGATTCCTGATAGCCTTGTAACCAGAGGGGATACAAGAAGAGCGTAAAGCAATACGAATAACATACCAATCAACATAGCAGTGAACAGATTAACTTGGGTGTATTTTGTTAAGACAACCATTGTATATGCACCTAATCCAAAAAACCCTGCATGCCCAAAGGAAATTTCTTTCATATATCCATAAAGCAAATTAAAACTTACTGCGAATAAAATTATAATGATAACATCAATAGTGTGGATGAGATAATATAGTGGGAGAAATGTTGGTAATAATAGCAAAAGGGCTGCTAAAATAATCCATAAGAACAATTGAGGAAATTTTTTTGTAAACTTCCTAAAACCTTCCACCAAAAATCCCCTTCGGTCTGAATATTAATACAATAACAAAAACTATATAAATAGCTATCCAACTAATCCAGGGTCCAAAGCGTGCAAAAAAGAAAATAACAAGAGATTCGATTATTCCTATAAGAAAGGCACCGATTAATACACCACGAAAACTTCCCAGTCCCCCTATGATTGCAACAATAAATGCTTCTAATATTATTTTTTTCCATGTAAGAAACTCAACAGTACCTACTAAAGCGTTTAAACTACCTCCAAGCCCTGCCAAAAAGCTTCCTAATGCAAACATTATAAGGGAAAGTCGACCTGTATCTACACCCATTGCAGATGCAATTCTTTCATCAAATGCATAAGCTCTAGTGAGAACTCCAGTTGGTGTTTTGAAAAATAAAAAAATTAGAAATAGACCTATTCCTAACCCAAGGCCAAAAAGGAGAAAATCATAAGCTGGAATAGCCCGGCCTAAAACATTAATATTGCCTGCTATTAATGATGGCTTAATGAAAGAGTAAACATCTGCTCCCCACACTGTCCTCGCTAAAGCAGAAAATATCATTGCAATCCCGATTGTGAAGATAAGCGTCTTTACTTCAGTAATTTCTCGCGGTCCTTTCACGACAGGTATTAACCAAAATTTAAAACCGATACCAACTAAAGTTACAAAAAAAGGTGCCATTATTAAAAGTATTATCCACAAAGTGAGCTGGGAATGGCCAAGCAGGCTCAGTAGAGAAACTGAAAAAAAACCCCCAAGCATAAATAGGACACCATGGGCAAAATTTAGGACGTTAAGCATACCATAAATAAGCGTCAATCCCACAGCAACTAAAAAAAGGGTAGATCCTCTGGCTAGCCCAAACAATAATTGAATTGCAATATCTTCCATAAAATATTATCTCGCAAGTAAGTATTGAACCAAGCATAGCTCCCCCTCTTTTAGAAAGGAGCTATGCTTGGCCTTTGGCGTCTCGTATTATTTTTTTACTCCTGCCCTCAAAGTGTTAAGTTCATCAGCGGTAAGTGATACTTCTTCACCAGAGTATATTCTCATATTTTTAAGACTATGATAAGGTGGTTGGTCTATTACCATTGTTTCTCCAACCTGGTATGGTAACATCAGTTGATGATCAATTTTTCTAATAGGTACTTTGCCAGCAAACGAGTCCCACTTTCTATCGAACATGACTTTGAGAATATCTTCAGGTTTTGTGGATCCATTTGTTGCTTCAATTAGTTGAAGTATTATATGTAGACCTGCATAAGCGGTAGCACTGGAATAACCCGGGTAATATCCAAAGCGTTTAAACCACCTTTTTCCAAAATCTTGCATAACAGGATTTGGATCCTCCCACCAATAACCTCCAAATCCTCCAAATATAACTCCTTTCATCGCGTCCTTTGCACCCAGCACCCTAAATTCATCACATGCCATTGTGGACATTATCCATTTTGTCTTTTCGAACGCTCCCATGGCTTTCGCTTGTCTAACGACGGCTATTGCGTCATCGCCCCAATGAGCAGAGAATAAATAAGTAGGTTTTCTAGCCAAAACAGAGCTTATAAAAGGCTCAAAGTTTCTCTCACCCAGCCTTGGCCAAGCTTCAGCTTCTTTTGGAAGTATCTTAATATCTGGTCTCAGCTTATTTATGTCCTTTTTAAATCTATCCCAGCAATCCCAACCCCATACATAATTTGGTGATAAAACAGTAACGGTAGCACCCTGTGGGGCAGTATCTTTTATGTACAGGGCCATTCCTCTTACTGGATTAGTAGAAAAACCTCCAGCAACTACAGCATTTGGATAAATTTTATAATAATTATCTATGGTGAAAGAATCTGCAACAGCATTACCTATCGCACAGAAAGCACCTGATTCTTTTGCGACTATACCCAGAGTTATTTCAATAGAGGATGCTTCCTCACCTATAAGGATTTCAACCCCATCCTTTAATATAGCGTCTCTTGCCTTCTTTTTCGCAATCTCTGGTTTAAGTTCTGTATCATAATAAAGTAGTTCAATCTTTCTCCCTCCAGCTGTATCCTTACCCCAATCCAACATAGCAAGTTCATATCCATCCTTAGAGAAAGCTGCACTAAGTGGCATTCCTGTAAAAGGTTCGAAGAGGCCAATTTTCAGTGGTTTTGCAGCAGTTACTGTAGGAATATAGAAAACAACTCCTGCTATTGCAATTGGAATTATTATCGATATTATTTTTTTCGTTAATTTCATGGTCTTCACCTCCCTCTATAACAATTTAAAATTTTCAAGTTGTTTGAAAAACTCTCTACACATAAACCTGATCTTAACCTCCAATTAACTCCATTATTCTTTACGATCTCTTTAAATCTTTTCTATCACCCCCTTTCAGCTATTTTAGCTATAATTTGGCCTTTAACCTTCATTCCTTACCAAACACATTCCTTAGGAATTTTTATCCCGAGTTTTCACTAATGAATACTTCTTTTCTATTGGAGAATCTTAAACCTCCATTGTTCTTAAAGGGAAATGTTCCCTTTTCGACACCCTTTGAATATCCATGTGTTCTATGCCTCTTTTTTGCTGAAGAGCTATGAGGTCTCTTTCTACTTCTTTTACGTGTTTGATCATCTCTTGGCGGACTTTTTTACTGTCCCTCTCAGATAAAGCTTTATAAATACGTTTGTGGGCATTTAATACTCGCTGTGAGAATTCTTTGCCAGGTTGTAAGATCTCTTTTGTATCGATGAGAAGGTTCTCAACAAAATCGAGAATAAACATCAGGATGGGGTTTCCTGATACACTACCAATAATTCGATGAAATTCAATCTCATTCTTTCTATGTTCAATTGGGATGTCATGTTTTAAAACATATTCACATTCTTCGATTAACTTTTTTAATCTACTTAAATCATCCTCGGTAATAGCGAGTGCAGCTTTTTCCGCAATGTGTGACTCTAAGAGGAGGCGGACTTCGGTTAAATCTTTTATGGAAAGATTCTTGAAATGAAGGAAATTAATGAAAGAGTCCCTTGCTTTTTTCATATCAACTTCTGTAACAAATGCCCCTCCAGAGACACCTTTCCGAATTTCTAAAAAACCCAATACCTCTAAGGAACGTAAAGCTTCTCTTAGGGTTGCTTTGCTTACATTAAAATTTTTCATCAATTCCTTTTCAGGAGGTAGCTTATCCCCCGGCTTTAATTTCCCTTCAAAGATTGCCTTTCGGACTTGTTCGATGATATGTTCAGAAATTTTATTTGACCTGGCTGATTTGAACATTGAGACCTCTTTCATCCCTTTGATTCCTTGCATTTTGCCCTATTTTATACCAGGGCAGAAAAATTTGTCAAGAAAAAAATTATAATTATTATAATATTTATAATTTATTTAATTATTTCACTTATTTATCGTTTATTATACTGAGCGACTTTAATAATTTGAAATCTCTAAAGTGCCATAGCGAAAAAATTTAGCCATCTCTGAAGATTCTAAAATAATAGGTTATAATAAATTGGGAAAATGAATTAAATCTTCAATTTTACAATCCTAAAAGGAGATTCCTATGGTACTTAAAGTATTTTTATACATATTAATGGGTGGCTCTGGAGGATATGTTTTAAGTTACCTTAGCAGGAATATCGGAAGTTCTTGAGCCTTAACATGTAACCCTTACGTGAGCGTGGCACTTGGTGCTCTCTTTGGGTTAATCATTGCCTTAGGTTAAGGCAAATAAATCATAATTGAAAGGAGGTCTTTTTTATGGCAAATCCAGAAAAGGTTATTTTAAAGGTCATTTCAGTTAAAGGAAGCTGTGCTGCCAAACATTTTGAAGGTCAGGAGTTTGACCTGAGCCAGGATTTCACCTTAGGGATGTCTGGAGATCCAAGGGCTCTTTGTCCATCTGCATTTCATGCAATTTTTCCTTCATGGCGTGTTCTGAGGCATGGAGGAGAATATCCATGGGAAGAAAATAAAGATAAAACAACCATTGCCTGTCCTGATCCGTTTAATCCAGTAATTATGGAGCTCCGAAGGATAAAAGAATGAAATAATTTTAAAAGTTTTCATATTGACACATTTATATCTTATTATTAATATAAAAATGATATCCGCTATAATATTTCAGAAGTGAAACTGAATATTTCAAATGCGGGTTTAACCGTTTAAAACCTTTAATAATAAAATTATAATTTCGCATACAGAGAATTATGAAAGAAATAATTATTGCAAAACATTTTGATAAGAAGGAAATTGTTGTTTTCTTTGAAGGGGATTGCCGTGACTTATTAACTGAGATACCTGATAATACAATCCAACTTGTAGTAACTTCCCCTCCCTATAATATTGGAAAACCTTATGAAAAGAAGGTTAATCTTGAGACTTATTTAGAACAGCAGAGCACCATAATAAAGGAGTGTTACAGAGTTCTTAAAGAGAATGGACACATTTGTTGGCAGGTTGGTAATTATGTAAATAACGGTGAAATTATCCCCCTCGATACGGCTTTATACCCAATTTTTAAAGAAATGGGATTGAAACTGAGAAATCGCATAATTTGGCACTTCGAACATGGCTTGCATTGTTCAAGGAGATTCTCTGGTAGATATGAGACAATCAATTGGTTTACAAAATCAGAAAAATATAAATTCAATTTGGATTTGGTTAGGGTGCCACAAAAATACCCCGGTAAGAAATATTTCAAAGGGCCGAAAAAGGGAGAATATTCCTGTAATCCATTGGGGAAAAATCCAGGTGA
This sequence comes from Deltaproteobacteria bacterium, assembly GCA_037440525.1. GTDB lineage: Bacteria > Desulfobacterota > BSN033 > BSN033 > UBA1163 > JBBITW01. The sequence continues at coordinate 41,900 of JBBITW010000004.1, read as the reverse complement.
TTTATGGGAAATCCCCAATGTAAAAAGCAATCATCCAGAGAAAACGATCCATCCTTGTCAATTTCCTGTAGAGTTAGTTGAAAGGTTAATCTTATCAATGACAGATAAAGATGATTGGGTTCTTGACCCATTCATGGGTGTAGGAACAACTGCTGTAGCGGCTATTAAGCATGGACGAAGAGCTGTTGGAGCAGAAATCATACCCGATTACATTAAAGTGGGGAAGCAGAGGATATTGCTTGCATCAAGTGGACAACTGGCAACAAGACCCATGGATAGGCCGATATACAATCCGAAATTACCAGGGGGAGGGCAAGGGAAATATTCTATAATAAAAAAACCCTTACAGTTAAACTTACTTAAGAACGATGTGCAGTTTGGGGAAATTCAGGAAGGCTCGAAAAAATGAGAAAGGTTTATGAATATTCTCATCTGGGTGATAGTGAGATATTAAAAATTCGATATCCAGAGATTGAAAGGGAGATTGATAAAGTTATCTCTGGGATTACCTTATTAGAGAAAACTAAGGTAAGTAAAGAAAAAACAATGCCAGGAAGATTGTTGTATTCACCTAAAGAACTTAACAAAAAATTTAAGCAAAGGTTTACAGAACTTGGTTATAGAGAGATAAGAGATACATATACTATTTCGATTCCAAATTATAAGAAAGAAATAAAAGGTGCTTTTAAACAAATTGATTTCGTAAAAAAACGTGTTCTTGTTGAAGCACAATTTGGTAAATACGCCTTCATGTTTTACGACATGGCAAAATTTCAATACTTTTTTAATGAGAATAAAGCAGATGTTGGAGTCGAGATTGTGCCTTGTCATCCATTGCATAAACAGATGTCCACGGGTGTTTCGTATGGAGAACAACTTATCTATGATATTGAGCGTTTAAAAAGACATTTTCCAGCAGTGCCTGTTAAGGTAATTCTAATTGATATTTAGCTGAGAGGAGATATTATGAATGAGAAAGATCGTCTAAATGCACTGGAGGTGGCCCTTAATAATGAGATGAGGGAAAGGGATTTTTATTTGAAACATGCCAGGCGAACAAAGAATCCCCTCGGTAAAAAGATGTTCGAGCAGATTGCAGATGATGAACTTGAGCATTATGAAAGACTAAAAGAACTTCATAAGAAATGGTCAAAGGAAGAGAGATGGCCTGAAACAGTGCCTCTTAAGGTAAAAGAGACTGTTGTTAAGGATATCCTGGTTGATTTTGTCAAGAAAGTGGACGAAAATGCAAAGGGAGATCCAGATGACCTTGAGGCCATAAGAACAGCAATCGATTTTGAGGCCAAGGGGACGAAATACTACGGAGAGCTGAGAGACCAGCTCACGAATCCAAAGGAGAAGGAGTTTTTTGATCTCCTTTCAAGGATTGAGAATGAACACTACCTCTCTCTTAAAGACACAGAGGAATACCTGACCGATCCTGCCTCATGGTATCGCAAGATGGAACATCATACCCTCGATGGATAGAAGTATTGACAGGCCAAATATTATTTGTTAACCTTTATTAAAATTAGGTTGATAAATAAGAGGAGGCCTGAATGTCAATTGAAAAATTGAGGATGATTGTTCTCTCTTCCCTGATGGCTGCACTGATGGCTGTTGGGGCGTATATTCATATCCCTATAGGTCCTGTCCCAATTGTTCTTACAAATCTATTTGTCCTTCTTTCAGGACTCCTTTTGGGAAGTCGCTGGGGACTTACGGGTGCGGCCTTATATGTTTTACTCGGAGCCATTGGATTGCCTGTATTTTATGGTGGGAAAGGAGGATTAGCACATCTCTTCGGTCCCACTGGAGGATACCTTTTCGGTTTTATGATTGCCTCATGGACAACAGGTCTTATCTCTGAGAGATTCAATCACATTTTAATTTCGGAGATATTTGCTGTTATTATAGGATCGCTTTTAATATATGTGTTTGGAATCTCATGGCTGAAAATAGTAACCCAGATGACATTTTATAAAACACTGACTGTCGGAATGCTCCCTTTTCTCCCTGGCGATACAATTAAGGCGATTATGGCTATAATTATAGCCCGTGCTTTGAGGCCCATTTTGAATCGACAATTAACCCAAGTAAGCTGATTTTTTTACTTCTTACCTAAGTAGCTTAATTTATGATAAAGATCAAAAACCTTCATCACCGCTACCCGGACGGAACATATGCCTTGAGGGGAATTGATTTAAATATCAAGGAAGGTGAATTTCTACTTATCTGCGGTCCTAACGGAAGTGGTAAGACAACCCTCCTTCGTATTATTAATGGCCTTCTGAAACCCACTTCAGGTTCAGTTCATATAAACTCCACTCATAATTTTCGTGAGGTAAGACAAATTGTAGGTATGGTATTCCAGGATCCTGACAGTCAGATCATAGGGGAGACGGTCAAGGAGGATGTAGCTTTTGGTCCCGAGAACATGGGCCTTACCCCTGAGGAAATAGAAGAGCGGGTGAATTGGGCCCTTCATCTTATGGGGCTTAAGGAAATCTCAGAAAAACAATGTTACCTGCTCTCAGGTGGAGAAAAGAGGCGTCTTGCGATTGCAGGGGTTATTGCCATGAAACCAAGAGTCATTCTCTTTGATGAACCCTTCTCCTTTCTTGATTATTATGGAATTAGAGAAATCCTGAGACATATGATCCATCTCCATAAAGAAGGACATACAATTGTGGTTACCACACATGATGTTGAAAAGGTGATTGCCCATGTTGATAGAATCGTTGTCCTTAAGGATGGTGAACTGAAGTCTCAAGGAAGACCTGATGAGATTGTTTCTGGACTCATAGATTTCGGGATAAGACCTCCATGTTATGCTCTACTTGGAAGAGAGAAGATATCATGGCTCGAATAGCCTTCCATTATTTCCCAAAGAATTCTTATATTCATCGCTGGGATAGCCGATGTAAGATTTTAGGACTGTTGATTATTACTCTCACCCTTTTAGATTCTAAACCTTCGTGGCTCTTATTAAACTCAGCCATCATACTTGGTCTTCTAATACTTTCAAGATTACCTTTAAAAAATCTTTTTCACGATTTAAGAAATTGGGCCTTTTTCCTACTGATTCTATTTTTATTTCAAGCCCTGCTTACTCCCACAAACGGTCTTCTTCTTGGAGCCCTTAATTGCTGGCGATTGGGACTAATGATTATTTATGGGATCATTTTTACAGCTACAACACGACCAAGAGAGATTCGGGACTCTTTTATCTGGTTTCTTAAACCCTTTTCATTTCTCCCTGCACGTAGAATTGGACTCATGCTATCCCTTTCTCTAAGATTCTTTTCTTTGACCCTGGATCAAGTTGAGGAGATTAATGTTGCTCAGAGAGCAAGACTTGGAGATCGGGTTAAAAATCCTTTTAGGAGAATTAAATTCATTGTTTTACCACTCCTTCGCCATTCATTTATCAAAGCAGAAGAGATGACCCTTTCTCTTTCGGCAAGAGGCTATCAGGATGAGTTACCTGTTAAACTCCCCGAATTCCCTCTTCTCCATCTCATCCCTGTAATTATATTCGTTGTAATTTTTATTATCTTTAGATCTCTTTCCTGAGCATATTAGCTTAAGGTTAAACTTTATTTAATTACTTTTTAACCACTACAGGTTCGGTTGCAGAAATTATCAATTCTTCCTCAGCCCTTTTCTCTTTCTTCAATAAAGAGGTAGTTGCTGTCCCAATGAAACTGAAGAAGAGAATCGCTGCAGGGATTAGCTGAAGGAGAATAATGATCGCACCAACAATGAGGAAGATCCAAAGTGCAGTCCCACCTTCACTAAGACTTATAGACCTTGCAAATGCAGTAGAAGAAGCAAGAGTTAACAACCCAGCCATTAAACCAACCTTTAAACCTTTCATTCTTTTTTCCATCTTCAATTCCCCCTTTCTTTGAGCTTCACCCATAAATATGCATTTCTAATGCCAGATTTAATGTTATATATAATCTATTGAAATCACAATGATTTTTTATTTCTCCCCAGTTAAAATTAGAGATTTTTTTAAAAATTGAATATTTTTTTTATACATTAAGGCCTTTTAAAAATATTATTTCGATAAATAATTGCTTGAAATTATTAGAAAATAAAAAAATTATTCACTATTCTCTAAATGATTATACATTCTTTATTCCCTATCGATATAAAGGAAATTAATGATAAGAAATTATTAATTAGATCTCTGAAAAAGTCCTGATTTGACTGGGGAGATGGGGTTCCAAACCCTTCGAATGCGAACATTAAGAAGTTAGATTGCTTACAATTGCCTAAAAGAAAATCAAGCAATTTCAGGGTATTAATCAATAGTGCCAAAATATTAAATCTAAATTGAGTGATTCCAGATTGTCATTGCGAACCAATCTCTCCAAAATTGTAATTCCGAGCGGAGCGAGGAATCTATAAGATTGCCACGCCCTTCGGGCTCGCAACGACTTCGTCGGATTGCCACGCAATGACGGATAAATAGGGGCTTTTAGTAAAAAAATTCATATTAAATAATTTTTCAGAGGTCTATTAATTCCTACTTGATAATGTGTTAATAAAAAATTTATAAAATTATTCTAAGATGATTCTTATATGGGTGATAAAATGAAGAGGATTCATATTAGCCGACGGGACTTTCTAAAAACTACAGGGTTTGCATTAAGTCTAATCTCTCCCTCTCGCAGTAATTCATTAGCAGAAACTATGGATGAGAGGTCATCCAAAAATACCAAAATCAATATTAAAAGGATTAAAAAGGTGCTTGATGATATGGAGGCTAAGGGATGATAGATATAAACTTATTTCCAATATCGGTCGTTTGTCAGCCTCTCTTCAATATTGACCTTATAGAAATCTTGAATGGGCCAGAATATCTCTTTATCCTTTTGATAGACCTCTTTAAGGGTATTTCTTACAACCTCAACCCCTTTTGGTGTCATCTTTCCCAGTGGAGGACGGCATGGTCCTGATGGAAGTCCAAGCCCTTTCATTATTGTCTTTATGGAAAGTGGATTTCTGAATTTGTTTGGAACCTCAAACCCTTCATAAGATTCGATTGTGTTAACAGTAACAACCTTAAATAACGGATCCAAAGCATCTTTCAATCGATTGGCCCTCTCCATTTCTCCATTCCTTATAGCCTTTATCATCTCATTTATTGGCCCTGGAACAATATTAGACATGACTGAAATTACACCTGAGGCCCGAATATCCTGACGGGTTATCATATCAAATGTCTTATCATCGTCTCCAGAAAGTATATCAAAATCATCACCACAGAGGCTTCTCGTCTTAGCCATTCGTTCAAGATCACCTGTTGCCTCTTTAACTGAGCGCAGATTTTTAAACTTCCTGTGAAGGATTGCAAGGTCCTCAACTTCCAATTTTGTTCCAGTTCTTCCAGGAATGATATATGGAACAATAAAAGCCTTTCTGAATGCCTTAGCTATAACTTCATAATATTGTGTTCTAAGCTCAAGCGAGGAAGGTCCATTATAATAACAATCAACAAGTAAAACCCCCTGAGCACCAACTTCCACAGCATGTTTTGTTCCCCTATAGGCTTCCCTGGTAGAATTTGAACCTGTCCCTGCGATCACAAATGCTTTTCCCTTTGCCAACCTCACTGTCTTCGTAATCACACGGTCATGTTCCCTCCAATCGAGGGTAGGAGATTCACCTGTTGTGCCTGTTGGAACAAGGTTTGCCCCATTTGCTATTTGAAATTGTATATTCTTCTCAAGCCCCTCAAAATCAATCCCCCCTTTTTTGTCAAATGGTGTTACCATTGCTGTCCAAACCCCTTCAAACCTCTCGAGTTTCATCTGTACCTCCTCCTTCCTTTTAAAAATAATATCATTAATTATGAGGCAAAAGAATAAAATTTCAAGAAGAAAATATTCACAAACTCATATCCAGGATACACAAAAACCATATCAGAATAGAATTTCTATGAGAGGAGCAATTCCAGATCTTCTTTTGTGAGATTTCTTATAAGACTATTATCAGCTTTAATGATAGCCTCGGCTAAATCCCTCTTTGTCTGCTGGAGTTCCAAAACCTTCTCCTCCACAGTATCTCGAGCTATGATACGATAGGCAAAAACCTTTTTAGTCTGTCCTATTCTATGTGTTCTATCAATAGCCTGAGCCTCAACAGCAGGATTCCACCATGGATCAAGCAGATAAACATATTCAGCCTCTGTAAGGTTTAACCCGAGCCCACCAGCCTTAAGACTGATAAGAAAGAGCCTGCAATCAGGGTCTTTCTGGAATCTCTCGACAACTGCCTTTCGATTGCGTGTTTGACCATCAAGGTATGCATATGGAGTGTTATTTCTATCCAATTGCTGACGAAGGATAGAAAGGAAACTTGTAAACTGTGAAAAGACCAGAACCTTATAATTTTCCTCTATGACCTGCTCGAGTTGTGGCAGTAAAACATCGAGCTTTGCACTGGGATAGGAAATCTTTGACCTGTCAATGAGCCCTGGATGACAGGCAGCCTGTCTCAGCCTTAGCAGTGCTTCAAGAATCTGAATCTTGGACCTATTTATACCATCAAGCTCCACCTGATGGATTAAGTTCAGACGGTAATGGTCCCTTAACTCATTATAAAGTTTCCTCTGCACTGATTCGAGATCGCAATATAGGGTCTTTTCAAATTTTTCTGGAAGCTCAGATGCTACCTGTCTCTTTGTTCGACGAAGAATGAATGGTCGAAGCGCTTTCCCGAGTAAATCGCAAATCTGGGGGGCTGGGTTTCGTTCTCCTGAACCGGTCAATTTAAACACAGATGCTGAGCCCAACATTCCAGGATTAAGAAATTCAAAGAGACTCCAGAGCTCTCCAATGTGGTTTTCAATAGGGGTGCCGCTTAGCACAAGACGATTTTTTGCCTTGATAAGTCTGGCTGCCTTTGCAGTTTGGGTATTGGCATTCTTGATCATTTGCCCTTCATCAAGGATACAGTAGTCAAACTCAATATCCTTGAATTCAACCACATCTTTTCTCAATGTACCATAGGTTGTCAGGATTAGGTCATAATTTTCAAAATGCTCTCCTGGTTTCAGTCTGTTTGTCCCTGTGTGGTCAAGGATTTTTAAATTTGGAGTGAACCGTTTAGCTTCCTGAATCCAGTTAAAGACAAGTGATTTCGGTGCTACAACAAGGGAAGGGCCAGAAACTCTATCACTTTGATTTAAACTATCTCCAACTCTGGTATCACCTTCCGATATTCGCTTCTTTCTTCTCTCTTCAAGCATAGCGAGGACCTGTATGGTCTTACCAAGGCCCATATCATCGGCAAGACATCCCCCCAATCCAAACCTTTCTAAGAAATGGATCCAGCCCAATCCATCCTTCTGATAATCTCTTAAATTGCCCACAAAACCTTCTGGTGGATCACATGGTTTTATACCTTCAAAGCTTCTAAGTTCCTCTCGCAAATGCTCAAAGACCTCATCACATCTAAATTCAGGCTCTGAAGCTATAAGGGCGTCAAGAAGCCATGCCTGAGAGCGTGAGAATCGGATGTGGTCATCATAGGCTTTTCCGAGGTCAGAAATAAAACCATACCTTTTCAGCCATTCCTCTGGAACCACTCCAAAGGTGCCATCATCGAGGAGGACAATATTATCACCCTTTTTTAGTGCCATAAGCAACTCAGGCAATTTAACAATCTTATCATCAAAGAGAACCTCGCCATGCAATTCAAACCAATCAATTCCCGATGTTACAGAGAGATTGAATGTTCCTGGACGGCGATAAACCTTACCTTCAGCCTCTACATGCCATCCTAAAGAAATTAGTTCTCGAACTGCCTTTGGAATATTTTTCGGAGCAATCTCTCTCCTTAATTCTCCATAGGAATTAACTTCTCTAAATCCTAAACTTCGAATCTTTTTATAAGCATCATGCTCAAAATCAATATCTCTAATGATAAAGAATTTCTGTCCATCTTTAACTATACCACGAGATAAATCTTCATAGTGAAGCAACTTCCCATCATAATCAAATGATAAATCCCAGTTCAATATATCAGCATCCCATCTGTTCTTCCTCTTAGGTGCTATTATTTTAAGCCAAGGTTTTGGTATTAAATGAATATCCTCATATCGTAACTCTTCAGGAAGGGATAGCCTTGGAATAAGAGGCATCACCATTAATTCCTTTAAGAAATCTTCCACTTCATTAAATGGGATAAAAAGAGTCTTTTTATCTCTCAAAAGAGAAATCCAGCCAAAGATCCCTTTATCTATAAATCGGGCTACCTTATTTTCAAAGAAAAAGAGACCTCCTGGAAGTAAAAGGATTGGTTTTTCAAGAGAAATCTGATCCTCTCCTCGCTGGAGATGACCTTCGAGTCGATAGTCATTGCCTGATTTTTCCAAACTCAAAAAGAGTTCCCATGGCTCTCCATCATCCCACTGGATGGGAGATTTTTCAATCTCGTAATTCGCCTTCCTTAAAAAACATCTTCCAGTTTGAGAGATAAGCCTCATAATATTTTCCATTATTGAAACAGAAGTTATATAAAAACAAGAATCTCCTCTATAATAACTTGGATAGCCATAATAGTATCCATTGGAACTCTGGCTTCCAATCAACAATGCCACAATCTGCTGGTCCTGTGGGTCAGGAAAATTCTCGGATTTTATATATGAACTGGTATAGAATTTTGTCTTCCCCCATTCACCATTCTTTTTCATCTGCCTCTGTGCAATCTCAATTACTAACCCATTTCTCTTATTGGATTCAGAAACGTCAATCAAATAGAGAATCTGTTTCATTTTTTCAAAAAGGTCTTGTCCAACATTTTTCTCTGCGAATCTCTTTTTTAAAGAATCAAGAAGGCTCCTCCATCCTGGGGGTTGCTTGATATGTTGAAGAGTTTCTCTCCTTTTCAGAGGATAAATAGTGTTTTTAAAATTTAAAGAAATATCTTCATCCTCATCCTCCCAATCTTCATCCTCCCAATCTTCATCCTCAAGGTAATCCCTCTCCGCATCAATTTCTATATAAAGTGGATCATTCCTATCTTTGCCCAGAAGATAACCATTCTCCTCTGCAGAGAGAAGTGTTGCCCAGATGTGTTTGCAAAGCCCCTGTTCACCCTGAAAATAAGGGCAACTGCAGGAGGCATATATCGTATCATCCTCCCGATATAAATCCACCTCATAGGTGTCGGTTCCAATCACATCAGCCTGAACCTCTTCTTCATTTCCGTTGATGATATCAACCGCTCCACTCTTATAGTAGGAATGACCCCTCTGTCTAACCTTGTGAAGAAAATAATATTCCAATTGTGTTGTAAGTGCCATTTCCTAAGACTCCTTATCTGATGGCCTCCTTCTTAATGAAATCGTAAATGTATTTCAAGGCCAAAGAGGTTGCTTCTTTTTTTATCTTAATTCTACTCCCCTTTAAATTTAATCTCAATACCAATGTCTTTTTACCTTTTGCCAATCCTATGAAGACAAGACCAACAGGCTTCTCCTTTGTCCCACCTGTAGGGCCTGCAATCCCCGTTGTTGAAAGCCCAAAGGTTGTTTCAAAGGTTTTTCGGATTCCCTGAGCCATCTTTTTAGCAACCTCCTCACTAACCGCTCCATATCTTTTTATATCCCTCATCGGAACACCTAAGTGTTTTACCTTTGAGTTGTTGCTATAGTTAACCATTCCGCCCATAAAGTAGTCCGAGCTACCAGCGATATTGGTTATTCGATCACAGATTAAACCGCCTGTACAGGATTCTGAAATGGATATAGTCCATCCATTCTCTCTTAAAAGCTCTCCTATCAGTCTCTCGAGTCTCATTTATAACTCCCCCTGCACTAATCTAACATCTCCCTCAAAATGAGAATGGAAAACTCAAGTAAATGATATGCAGACTGATATTGGCATATACTCCTGCCAAAACATCATCCAATACCACTCCAATCCCACCTTCACATCTCCTTTCCATAGGACGGATTGGAAATGGTTTTAATATATCAAAAAGACGAAAAAGAAAAAAACCGATGCCAATCGAATAGATTGTCTTGGGTAACCAGAGCATGGTAATTAAGAAACCCATCATCTCATCAATGACGATTCTCTGATCGTCCCTCTTTTTGAAGTAGGATTCTGCTTTCTTTGAGATCCAGATTGAAAGAAGAAAAAAGCCTATGAGAATAAATTCATATCCTGGAGAGGAAATTTCTGATAGAAAAAAGTAGATCGGGATGCTTAGAATTGTACCAAATGTTCCAGGGGCTTCGGGTAAATATCCGACTCCAAAACCTGTTGCCAGCAGGAGGATGAAGAAGTGAATCATCTTCCCCTCATAACCAATCCCAAGTGGAGTTTGTTAAATTATTATTCTGATGTAAAAAATGAAGAATCTCTATAATCGATTTTGTCAAAATAATTAGTTTCTCCACTTCATTGAGAATGACAAACATAACATTCTCCCATTACACATATCTACTAAAGGGAGAGCGAAGTTATGGGGCTAAGTTCGAACAATGACACCTCTTTCTCTGAGGTAGGATTTAACCTGTGAAATTGTATATTCCCTGTAATGAAAAATAGAGGCAGCAAGCACAGCATCTGCCTTACCTAAAACGAGCCCTTCATATAGATGTTCAAGAGTTCCAACACCACCAGAAGCAATTACAGGGATGCTAACTCCTTCTGAAACGGCTCGTGTTAATTCAAGATCGTAACCATACTTTGTCCCATCTCTATCCATACTGGTGAGGAGAATCTCTCCTGCACCCATCTCCTCCATCCTCTTTGCCCACTGAACTGCATCGATTCCTGTTGGTATCCTCCCTCCATGGGTATAAACCTCCCAGCCACTCCCTCCTCTTTTAGCATCAATTGCAACCACAATGCACTGGCTGCCAAAACGCCTTGATGCTTCCTTAACAAATGAAGGATCCTTAACCCCTGCAGTATTGATTGATACCTTATCAGCCCCGGCAAGGAGAAGCCTTCTTATATCTTCAATTGTTCTGATGCCACCGCCCACTGTAAGGGGAATGAATATCTTCTCAGCTGTTCTTCTTACTACATCGATCAGTATATCCCTTCTTTCATAAGAGGCTGTGATATCTAAGAAGGCTATCTCATCAGCACCCTGTTCATCGTAGAACATAGCATTTTCCACAGGGTCACCTGCATCCCTTAAATTTAAGAACTGCACCCCTTTTACAACTTTACCATCTTTCACATCGAGGCAAGGAATAATCCTCTTTGCAAGCATATCTAAATTCTCCTTTTTCAACCCTTATTAACTCTGTTTCATGAGATCCTCTTCTTTTATCACTCTAATTGCCTCTTCCAGATCGATATCCCCTGTATAAAGGGCTTTGCCCACAATTACTCCTATGACCCCATCCGATTTCAATTTCTTTAGATTCTTAATCTCCTCTATCCTCGATATACCTCCTGATGCAATGACTGGAATAGATATAGATTGGGCAAAAAATCGAGTCATATTCAGGTTCAATCCCTTTCCTGTTCCATCCCTCTCAATATCTGTAAAGATAACTGCTGAAAGATCCATATCCTCAAATCTTTTAACGAACTCTCTTGCCTCCATAGAGGTTGTCTCCCTCCAGCCCTCAATTCCTACCCTTCCACCCCTGACATCTACCCCGAGGATTACTCTCTTTGGAAACTGACGGCATGCCTCCTCCACAATCTTGGGATTTCTATATGCCTCTGTTCCAATTATCACCCAGCCAACACCAGAAGCAAGATATCTCTCTATTGTATCTAAATCCCTGATCCCTCCGCCAACCTCTACTGGAATATGAAGGGTTTTCGAAATCTCTTCTATAAGGGATTTATGAAATGCTCTACCCAGAACCGCACCGTTTAGATCAACAACATGGAGTCTTTCCGCTCCCTTTGATTCCCAATGCAAGGCCATTTGAATCGGATCTTCTGAAAAGATCGTCTCCTTATTCATCATCCCCTGATAGAGTCTTACACATCTTCCATCCTTCAAATCGAGCGCAGGGATGACAATCATCTCTCCTCCTCAAGTTCTTTAGCCTCTGGAAAACTCTTAAGTACCTCTTCCAGCCCAACTATTGCAAGCTCCTCCGCTGTCAACCATCTCGCCCCTCTTCTCAGGAAAGAGCCTATCTTAAGTATGTTCTCGCTCAGAGGTCTCTGGGTTTCATCCATTCTCCCCTTCCAAACCTCCAAACCATCCTTTATACGAAAGAGATGGAGGCCAAAACCCACAGATGCAGGTCTTTCAACACCAACAGATGATCCTCTCCTCTCTTCGAAGCGAAAGATATATCCAACCAGAATATAATCGCTTCCCAACTCCCTTCCGAGGTCAATAAAGAATCTCTTCGGGCTGGATTCTAACTCCTTGGGATCTTTCTTGGAAAGCACATCCAAAACCCTTTCTAAGGGATAAATCCTGAAAATCTCCCTCTCCCCAATCTTCTGATATAGAATCCTTGTGAAGGTATTCTTTGCTCCTGGTAGAATCTCACCCCTTCGAAATACAGTCCCACAGATCGGGCATATACCCTCTGGCTTAATGAAGAATGGTGAGATGAAGAGATATGGTTTCTCATCCGCCTTAGCTTCTAAGATTCCAGAAAATAGTATAAAAAAACAGAGGCAACCTATAAAAAAATTTCTTAAAATCTTTTCCATCTCTCCTCCATCTTTATTTAATTATATAAAAAACATTCAATTACTATCGTGATGACCTCTTTATCATCTTTGAATCCTCCAAAAACCTTTTTATACCTATATCTGTAAGGGGATGCCTTACCAACTGCTCCAGTATGTTTGGAGGAATGGTGACAATCTCTACGCCCATCAGTGCAGCCTCAACCACATGAATTGGATTTCTCACACTTGCAACAATGATCTGGGTCTGAAATGAATCATAGTTTCGATAAATTTCTACAATCTGTCTTATTAGATCGAGCCCATTAAAACTTATATCATCGAGCCTTCCTAAAAAAGGGCATATATAGGTTGCACCGGCCTTGGCAGCCAGAATTGCCTGCGATGGTGAAAATATAAGTGTTAAATTGGTTGAAATACCTTCGGATCTAAGTTCCCTAACGGCCTTGAGTCCCTCATTATTCATAGGAATCTTTATCACTATCTCTTTTCCCCATGTTGCAAGGATACGGGCCTCTTTCACTATCTCTTCTCGGGTCGTTCCTGTAACCTCAACATTTACAGGTCCTTCCACTTGATTCGATATCTTTCTGATTAGTGTCTCTACATCCTCATTCTCTTTTGCAAGAAGGGTTGGATTTGTCGTCACACCATCTATCATACCGAGTGCCTTTGCATTTCTTATTTCATCGAGATTCGCTGTATCGAGAAATATCTTCATCCTCTTCTCCCTTTTTAAATCTATTCTTTAAGCTATACCCAATCCCCTTACAATGTCATGAATTGCCTTAACCTCTCTAAGTAGAGCTTCCATCCCAGAAAGTGGAATCATACTCGATGCATCACAGAGTGCCTCCCTCGGTCTTGGATGAGTTTCAAGAAAGAGACCATTACAGCCCACTGCCACCGCAGCTCTCGATAGATGTGGAACAAATTGTGGACTGCCTCCCCCTGGGTCAGCACTCGGGATGCCGTAATTTCTTATCACATGCGTGGCATCAAAGATTACAGGGCAGCCGATCCCTTGCATTATTGGGATGGAACAGAAATCTGATATCAATCTATTGTATCCGAAACAGCTTCCCCTTTCTGTAAGCAGGACTTGCTGATTTCCGGTGCTATATATCTTCTTTACTGCTCCAACCATCCCTTCAGGTGACATGAACTGACCCTTCTTGATATTTACCACCTTACCAGACTCTCCGACCTTGAGAAGCAGACTTGTCTGCTGACATAAGAAGGCAGGGACTTGAATCACATCCAAAATTTCCTTAACCTTATCCACATCCTCTACACGATGAACGTCCGAGAGAACTGGAATCCCAAACTCCTCTTTAATCCTTGCAAGTATTCTAAGACCATTTTTAAGCCCCGGACCCCGATATAAACTCTCTGAACTTCGATTGTCCTTCTCATAAGAAGCCTTAAAGATCAACGGGATCCCAAGGTCATCACAGAGGTCTCTTAGCGCCCCTGCAATCTCCAGTGTAAGTGCCTCTTCTTCCAATACACATGGACCTGAAATCAATACAAGGGGATTTCCCCTGCCAATTCTGATCTTCCCCACCATCACCTCATTCATTCGCCTCTCCTTTGTAATAAAGTGATGTTGATCAGTTATAACCTTTCACCATCACTAAATTGATCTTACAAAATTATGAAGTATCCTCAATCCCTTTTTCTGACTCTTCTCAGGATGGAATTGTGTTGCAAAGATGTTATCTTTAAAGATACTCGAAACAAAAGGGATACCATAATCTGTAATGGTAGATATACAAGCCTCATCTTCTGGTACCACATAATAGGAGTGAACAAAATAGAAAAAGTCACCACTCTCAATCCCCTGAAGCAGGGGCAAATCTCTCCTCTTCTCGATTGAATTCCAACCCATATGTGGAACCTTGAATCCAGAAGCTGGTTTGAATTTTACCACTCTTCCCTTTATCAGATCGAGGCCTTTCTGTTTTCCAAATTCCTCACTCTCTGAAAAAAGGATCTGAAGGCCTAAACAGATACCGAGATAAGGTTTACCCTCTTTGATGGATTCCAAAACAAGCTCAATCAATCCATATCTTCTCAGATTCTCAATACAATCCCTAAATGCACCTACTCCAGGTAAAACGATTGCATGTGAATCCTTTATCTCTTTCTTTCCCCGTGTTACTCGAGCCTCAAACCCGAGATATTCGAAACCTTTCTGAACGCTTCTGAGGTTTCCCATCCCGTAATCAATAATAGCGATCTTCGGATTCATCTTACTTACCTTATACCCCTTCCGAATAATGCTATCTATGGAATCAAAGTATTCCTTTTGTCGATGGAATCTTAGAAGAACGCTCATCAAAAGAGATCGCTTCTCTTAAAGCCCTGCCAAATCCTTTGAAGACCGCTTCAACCATATGATGAGTATTTCTTCCATAGAGGAGATTTATATGAAGGGTAATTCTTCCATGGTTACACAGGGCCTTAAAGAATTCCTCCACGAGTTCGAGATCGAATGTCCCTATCTTTGATCTTTTAAACTTCATATTAAAGACAAGACATGGCCTCATAGAAATATCCAGTGCAACAGAAGCCAGTGTTTCATCCATAGGAATTATAGCCATTCCATATCTCTTTATACCCTTTGCCTCTCCCAGTGCCTTTCTTATTCCCTCTCCGAGTGAGATTCCCACATCCTCTACTGTATGGTGAAAATCTACTTTGATATCTCCTTTTGCCTCAATTGAGAGGTCAACTGAGCTATGGTATGTAAACAGATTAAGCATATGATCAAAGAATGGGATACCTGTATTAACAGAATATCCCCCTGAGCCGTCAAGATCGAGTCTCAAGAGTATCTCTGTCTCCTTAGTCTTTCTCCTTACCTCTACCTTTCTATGGCGCCTCATATCTTCCTCATTGCTGTCTCTTAAAAGGCATTTTTAGATTCCACCCATTCTTATCCTCACTGACCTATAATGACCTTCCAATCCTTCCCAATCTGTAAATCTCTTGATATCATCCTCAAACCTCTTCAAAGAATTTTGAGTAAAGCCTATCAAATTTATCCTCTTTAGAAAATCCATCACACCCAGAGAGGAAGAAAAACGGGCTGTCCCTCCTGTTGGAAGGATATGATTTGGTCCGGCCATGTAATCACCAATTGCCTCTGGAGTATTTGAACCGAGAAATATTGCTCCTGCATTCTTTATTCTTCCAACAAGTTTTAATGGATTCCTTACGCTCAATTCGAGATGCTCGGGTGATATTCTATTTGCTAATTCTATGGCATGATCAATATCTTTAACAACCAGTATAGCACCTCTCTGTTTTAAACTTCTCCAGGCTATCTTTCTACGTTTGAGAATGGAGAGTTGTCTCACCAATTCATCCTTTACTTTTATCGCATGGGAATCAGATGTGGTTATCAGAATGGCCATTGCCGCCTCATCATGCTCTGCCTGGGAAATCAGATCTGCTGCTATGAAGGAAGGTGAAGTATTGCCATCGGATATGATAACTATCTCGCTTGGTCCTGCTATCATATCGATGTCTACTAAACCATAAACCAATCGCTTGGCAACTGCCACATATCTGTTTCCAGGGCCAACGATCTTATCCACCTTTGGAATTGAGGATGTCCCATATGCCATAGCTCCAATTGCCTGGGCCCCTCCAACCTGATATATTTTATTAACCCCTGCTATATCTGCAGAGGCAAGGATTGCAGGAGAGATACCTTCTTTATGAGGTGGAGTTGTTAGGATAATTTCACGAACTCCTGCTACCTTCGCAGGTATAGCGGCCATAAGTAGTGTGGAAGGGTAGGATGCCTTTCCTCCAGGTATATATATACCAACTCTGTCTAATGGTCTAAGGATTTGTTCTATGTGTATCCCTTTTTCCACCCATCTCAATGAGAATCTCTTTTTTGAAAGGCTTTGGAACTTCCTAATACGATAGGCCGCCCTTTTAAGGGTATTAAAAAGGCCCTGAGGAATCCTTTTTCTTGCATCCTTGATCTCTTCTTCTCTTACCTTAATTTGGGATGGTTTCAGTTCAAGACCATCAAAGAGTTTTGTATAGTGAAGGATGGCATCGTCTCCCCTCTTACGCACCTCCTTAAGAATTGAACGAACTTCATTTTCTAATAGTGTTGGATACTCTTCAATTCTCCTTTCAACCTCAGAAAGATATAGATCGAATTCCTTCTCCCCATCTTTAAGAATTCTCATTAAGATTACCTCATCAAAACTTATTCAAATAAAACTAACTTCTTATTGTTCATCTTTCACCCTTTTTATGTTTGCACCGAGCTGGGCCAACTTCTTATCCAATCCTTCATACCCCCGATCCAAATGGTAAACCCTCGATACCTCTGTTACTCCATCTGCGGCCAATCCAGCAAGCACAAGGGAGGCGCTTGCCCTGAGGTCTGTGGCCATCACCTGTGCACCGCTCAAACTCTCCACACCTTGAATAATTGCTGAATTCCCATGAATTCTTATATTTGCCCCCATCCTTTGAAGTTCGCTTACATGAATAAACCTATTTTCGAATATAGTCTCTGTAATCACACTCAAACCCTTTGCCAGAGACATCAAAACCATAAACTGTGCCTGCATATCTGTTGGAAACCCGGGAAATGGAGCTGTCTTAACATCCACACTTCTAATACGAGTATTCCCTACTACCCTCACCCCTTCTCCATCGGCTTCTATCTCCATCCCTGCCTCTCTCAATTTATGAACCAAAGCCTCCATATGGTGAATTGGACATTGAAGAAGTTTTACATTCCCACGTGTTAACCCCGCAGCCACCATTAGTGTGCCTGCTTCTATCCGATCTGGGATCATTGTATGCCTCACGGGCTTGAGTTCTTCAACTCCCTGAATCCTTATGATATTGGTTCCTGCCCCATAAATCTTTGCCCCCATCTTAATAAGTACATTGGCAAGCTCCACAACCTCTGGTTCCATTGCTGCATTCTGGAGGATGGTCTCACCACGGGCTAATGTTGCGGCCATCATTAAGTTTTCTGTACCTGTAACTGTAGAGATATCGAAGGAGATATTAGCTCCTTTTAACCTATCTACCTCTGCCTCTATATAGCCCGAACGAAGCTCAATTCTTGCTCCCATCATCTCAAGACCTTTTAGATGGAGATCAATTGGCCTTGCCCCTATTGCACATCCACCAGGAAGGGAAACCGATGCCTTCCTCATTCGTGCAAGTAATGGGCCGAGAACAAGTATTGATGCCCTCATAGTCTTAACCAATTCATATGGTGCTCTACAGCTCTTTATATCCTTTGCATTTATGCGATAAATCCTATCCTCATTTGATACCTCCACACCGAGGTTTTTTAAGACCTTACAGATTGTCTCTATATCCTTCAATTTTGGGACATTATAGAAGATATTTTCCCCTTCAACTAATAGAGAGGCAGTAAATATTGGAAGGGAGGCATTCTTAGAACCACTAACCTCAACCTCTCCAAGCAACCTCTCTCCACCATTTATGACGATCTTATCCATTTTAAACCCTCTGTGCCTTCAAAACCCTTTTAACTCCTGAACAGTCTTTTATCAATTCAGGCTTGTGAAAACATCTCTCCCTCTCTATCAACTCTGATACCTTTTCTGCCTGACCTCTTCCAACCTCTAATAAAAGCCATCCTTCTTTACAAAGATAAAATGGACTCTGTGAGATAATCCTTCTATAAAATTTCAAACCATCTCTGCCTCCATCGAGGGCTATTCGAGGTTCATAATCCCTCACCTCTTTAGCTAATCGATCAATATCCTGATCTATGATATATGGGGGATTAGAAATTATCAAGTCAAACAGATTCGCTGATCTTGAGATGGGATTAAAAAGATCACCATTTAAAAATTTAATTCTATCCATTACACCCAAAGACCTTGCATTCTCCTTTGCCACTAATAGAGCATCGAAGGATATATCTGTAGCCACTAAAAAGATTTCTTTTATCTCTTTGACGAGAGATATGGCAATAGCTCCACTTCCTGTTCCTAAATCCAGGACAAAAGGCCTTCTTTTTGAAGAGATCCGGGAGATTATGGATATACCTTCTTCAACCAAAATTTCTGTCTCTGGCCTCGGTATAAGCACCCGAGTATCTACTTTAAAATCGATTGACCAAAATTCCTGATGACCTAAAATATATTGAAGCGGCTCTCCTGAGATTCGTCTTTTTATTAAATTCTCAAACACTTCTCTCTCTTCATCCCTGATATCGTCCTTGAGATGAATATACAGTCCTTCCCTGCTAAGACCCATAGAATGGGCCAATATAAGTTCTCCATTTAGTCTGGGATTCTCAACACGATGTTGCGTTAAATATTTGGTGGCCCAGTTGAGGGTATCCAATACCTTCATTTTTAACTCTTAAGTGACTCTGTTTGATAATGGGTAATTAACCGATCTATGATCTCATCCAGATCACCCTCCAAAACCTCATCCAATCGATAAAGTGTCAATCCTATGCGATGATCGGTCACCCTACCCTGAGGAAAGTTATATGTCCTTATTCTTTCGCTCCTCTCACCAGTGCCCACCTGGTTTCTCCTCTTTTCAGAGATCTCCCTCTCTTTCTCCTGCCTTGCCTTATCCAGCAATCTTGCCCTTAATATCTTAAGGGCCTTTGCCTTATTTTTATGTTGTGATTTTTCATCCTGGCACGAAACCACTATGGCTGTTGGAATATGTGTAATCCTGACAGCAGAATCTGTGGTATTGACGCTCTGTCCTCCAGGCCCTGATGATCGAAAGATATCTATACGAAGATCATTTGGATCAATCTCTACATCCACCTCCTCTGCCTCGGGGAGAACTGCCACTGTAACCGTAGATGTATGTATCCTTCCTTGAGATTCTGTAATGGGAACCCTCTGGACACGATGAACCCCGCTTTCATATTTCAACCGGCTGTAAACACCTTTTCCTTCAAAAAGTGCTATTATCTCTTTGAACCCCCCTACCCCTGTGTAATGACGGTTCAATATCTCCACCCGCCAATGATTTTTCTCCGCATACTTGGCATACATTCTAAATATATCAGCCGCAAAAAGGCCTGCCTCATCTCCCCCTGCTCCTGCCCTTATCTCGAGGATCACATTCTTCTCATCATTTGGGTCTTTTGGAAGAATAGCAATCTTTAAATCCTTCTCTAACCTTTCCTTCTCTCCTGTTAAACGATGAATCTCTTCTCTCAGGAGACCCTTGAGCTCTTCATCATCGTCTGTATAGAGGAGTCTTTTGTTCTCATTAATCTCATCTTCTAATCTTTTAAGCCTCCTGTAAAGCTCCACTATCTTTCCCAACTCTGCATATTCCTTGGCAACCCTCTGCAGCTCTGTCTGATTATTTATTACTTCAGGTTTGCTCAGAAGATGGGAAAGTGTTTCATACTTACGTTCAACCTCTTCTAATTTTTCAAACATCTGGGTCATCTCTTCCCCTCCAATTTCAATACCTTTATATTTCCAATCCGAGAGAGTATTTGATTGGCCGAGAAATTAAGTGCATTGATTAAAAAGAAACTTTGCAAGGATATACCAGAACATACAATCTCTTTAATATACATTTTTATCTACAGATTGAACTAATGTTTAAGGTCGGTAAAGATACGATAGGTCAAGATTTTCAAAAGACCATATGATAAGGTCTTATCAGAAGATATCATTGGCAGAATTATGAAACATCTGTAAGGTTTTGAATTAATCAGAATATTCAATCTTATCCCCATATTTCTTTTTAAATCTTTCAATCCTACCTGCTGAATCAACAAATTTTTGTTTACCTGTGAAGAAAGGGTGACAGTTCGAGCATATTTCAACATGAATCTCCTTCTGAGTACTCTTAGTCTCAAATATTGCTCCACAGGCACATTTTATTATTGCATCAAACATCTCTGGATGAATACCCTTTTTCATTACATTTGCCTCCACTAATTATTATGATTACTGATTTCTTAAAGATTTTCAACTTTTTTTATCCATAACTACACTACCCTCTTCTCTCCCCAGAGGCTGTTTCATAATGTCATTCTATAGATTCCTCGCTTCGCTCGGAATGACAAACATGGCATAAACCTCATTGCGACACAGCCTTTATTTAATGGTCCCATTGATATATAATTATTGATTCATTGAATCGAGGAATTCGCGATTGTTCTTTGTAGCATGCATCTTTTCTAAGAGAAATTCCATACTCTCAACTGTATTCATAGGTTGAAGAACCTTTCTTAGGAGCCATATTCGATTGAGGTCATTTGGATCCAGAAGAAGTTCCTCCTTTCTTGTACCAGAACGCTGAATATCAATTGAAGGAAATACCCTCCTATCCACAAGGCGACGATCCAGATGAATCTCCATATTGCCTGTTCCTTTGAACTCCTCAAATATAACCTCATCCATTCTACTACCAGTATCAATTAGAGCTGTACCGATGATGGTGAGGCTTCCACCCTCTTCGACATTTCTCGCTGCACCAAAAAAACGTTTTGGCCTCTGAAGTGCATTGGCATCTATCCCACCTGAAAGGACCTTACCGCTTGGTGGAACAACTGCATTATAAGCCCTCGCAAGACGAGTAATGCTATCAAGGAGGATAACAACATCCTTTTGATGCTCTACTAATCGTTTGGCCTTCTCAATTACCATCTCCGCGACCTGAACATGTCGCTGGGCTGGTTCATCAAAGGTTGAGCTTATTACCTCTGCATCAACTGATCTCTCCATATCAGTCACTTCCTCGGGTCTCTCATCTATTAGGAGGACTATAAGAATAATCTCTTTGTGATTGGTGGTAATGCTATGGGCTATCGTCTGTAGAAGCATTGTTTTACCTGTTCTTGGAGCAGCAACGATGAGGCCCCTCTGACCCTTTCCAATAGGTGTGAGTAGATCCATAACCCGTGCTGAGAAATTATCTGAATCTCCATCAACCTCCAATCTTATTCTTTCCTGAGGGTAGAGGGGAGTCAAATTATCAAACAGTATCTTATCTCTTGCTATCTCAGGGTCTTCATAATTTACCATCTCAACTTTAAGCATTGCAAAGTATCTCTCTGTATCCTTGGGAGGTCTAATCTGTCCTGAAACTGTATCGCCTGTTCTAAGATTAAATCTCCTTATCTGGGATGGGGAGATATAGATATCATCCGGTCCTGGAAGGTAATTATAATCAGGAGCCCTTAGAAATCCGAATCCATCTGGTAGTATCTCCAAAACCCCCTCCCCAAAGATCAGACCGTTTTTTTCAGTCTGGGCCTGAAGGATGGCAAATATCAGATCCTGTTTTCTCATCCCACTTGCCCCTTCAACCCCGAGTTCTCTTGCAATCTTTGTCAATTCACTAATCTTTTTCTGTTTCAAATCTTTTATATTCATAAGACTCCTTTATCTCTTAAAAATTTCATTTTTTATTTTTTAAAAAATTAATTAGAATCTAAATTGAGCGATTCCAAATTGTCATTGTGAAGCAATCTCCTCTAAGTTGTCATTCCGAGCGAAGCGAGGAATCTATTAGATTGCCACGCCTCCGGCTCGCAACGACTGATAAATATCTGCCCAAAGCTGATCCGCATCTGGCGGAAAGGACCTTATTAAAGCATTTCCCTCAAATCCTTGAATCCTTGACCCCTTGAATCCTCAAAATTTTGTCAACTTTTTAGAGATAATCCAAAAATGTTAATTAGAAATATCTTTTAATTTTCTATATACCTCTCTTGCCATTCTATCTGTTTCATCTAATGAACCTTCATTTCTAATCACAAAGTCTGCCACCTCCAACTTCCTATCTATTGGAATCTGAGAATATAGAATATTCCTTATTTCCTCCTCTGTCTTACTATCCCTCTTTTTAACCCTTTCTAACTGTTGATTTTCGTCCGAAGTGACTACTATGACCCTGTCCATCTCTTTATGGGTCCCTGTCTCAATTAGTAAGGGTGCATCAAAAATAACTATTGCATTTTTGTCTTTTTTTTTAATCTCTTCGATCCTTCTTCGAAATTCCCTCTTTATCTTAGGATGGAGAATACGATTTAATGATTTAATCTTTTCGGGATTTGAAAAAACCTCTTTGGCCAACTTCCTCCTATCAACTGAACCATCGCTTTTTAATATCTCATTACCAAATAATTTGACAATCTCTTTCCATGCCTCTGATTGAGGTTTAACGAGTTCCCTTGCAATCTGATCCGCTTCTATAATATAAGCCCCTTCTTCCTTAAATATATTGGAAACAGTAGTCTTACCACTTCCAATACCACCGGTTAAACCAACAACAAGCATCCATTTCCCCTTTATTAAATATCAAGTCTTTGAACAAATAATGCATTCTCTTCTATGAATTGACGTCTCTGCTCAACTTCATCTCCCATAAGTATACTAAAAATCTCATCTGCCTCGATTGCATCCTCTACCTTCACCTTCAGTAATGTCCTTGTCTCCGGGTTCATAGTTGTTTCCCAGAGCTGTTCGGGGTTCATCTCTCCTAAGCCTTTGTATCTCTGGATTGAAATACCTTCTCTCCCCAAATGGCTCAACTCATGAAGAAGCCCTTCGGGTTTATCTATAGTCACATTTTTATCTCCCTGAATCAAAATATATGGTGGTGGTGCAATACCTTGAATTTCTTGATAGACCTGAAAAAGATTTCTATATTCAACCGAAGATATGATATCCCAATCAATCCGACTTCTTGGGTTTCCACTTCCATTGGTTTCTTTAACCTCAAAACCGTATAGATTGTGCTCCTCATCCCACTTTAAATCAAAGACTTCAAAACCTCTATCTCTAAAAAGTTTCTGAATCTCAGAGATCTTTGTCCTATCCTCAAAATAAGATTTACTTTTCACTCCATTTTCAAGTAATAAATTGAGAATTGTTCTTGATGTTCCTTTCTTTTGAATCCTTTGAGCGAGATCGTCTAAAAGATAAATCTTTTCTAATAGAAAGGCTAACCTCTTTTCTTGAATTTTCTTCTCTGTCTGTTTAACAATTACCTCAGCCTTCAAAATTGCTCTGTTCATCAGATATCTATTAAATTCTACTTCGTTCTTAATATAAATTTCCTTCTTCCCCTCAGTAACTTTAAAAAGGGGGGGTTGTGCAATATAGAGGTATCCCCTCTCAATAATTTCTGGCATATGACGATAGAAAAATGTTAAAAGTAGGGTTCTAATATGAGATCCATCAACATCGGCATCTGTCATTATAATTACTCTATGGTATCGAAGTCTATGTATATCGTAATCATCTTTTCCAATCCCTGCGCCCAGTGCTGAGATTAGTAGTCTTATCTCCTCATTTGCCAGCATTTTATCAAATCTTGCCTTTTCAACATTTAGTATCTTGCCTTTTATTGGAAGGATTGCTTGAATCGTTCTATCTCTACCCTGCTTTGCCGAACCACCAGCAGAATCTCCTTCCACTATAAATATTTCACTTCTTGAGGGATCCTTTTCTTGACAATCTGCAAGTTTCCCAGAAAGGGAATCACCTTCCAGTGCCCCTTTCTTACGGCTCAATTCCCTTGCCTTTCTTGCTGCCTCGCGGGCCCTTGCTGCGTCTATAACCTTGGATATAATCTTCTTTGCAACATTTGGATTCTCTTCAAAAAAAATCCCTAATTTTTCATTCACAAGGGCCTCAACCAATCCTTTTACTTCGCTATTTCCTAACTTTGTCTTAGTCTGCCCTTCAAACTGAGGCTCTGGAATCTTTACACTGATAACCCCAACCAAACCCTCTCTTGTATCTTCACCAGTAATACTCTCCTTTACACCTTTTAGGAGATTTGCATTTGTTGCATATTGATTTATTGTTCTGGTAAGGGCGGTTTTAAATCCTACAAGATGTGTACCCCCTTCTTGTGTATTTATATTATTTGCAAAACTAAATAAATTTTCCGCATATCCGTCATTATATTGAAAAGAAATCTCTACATCTATACCGTTCTTTACACCATGGATGTAAATAGGTTTTGGATGAATACAATTCTTATTTTTATTAAGGTATTCTATGAAGGAGACTATCCCTCCTTCATAATAAAATTCGTGTTTCTTCTCATAACGTTCATCCTCTATGCTGATATAAAGTCCCTTATTAAGAAATGCCAATTCCCTTAATCTCTGTGAAAGCATATCAAAACTGAAATTAACTGTTTCAAATATTTCACTATCTGGTTTAAAACGAATCTTTGTCCCTGTATTCTTTGTCTTTCCTATAACTTCAAGTTTTGTTTTTGCCTCACCTCTTTCATAAATCTGATGATAAACTTTACCTTCTCTTCGAATCTCTAAATCTATAAATTCAGAAAGGGCATTTACTACTGAAAGCCCTACCCCATGAAGCCCTCCAGAAATCTTATAACTATTTTTATCAAATTTACCTCCTGAGTGGAGTTTTGTCATTACAACTTCAACTGCAGGAATCTTTTCCTTTTCATGTATATCTACAGGTATTCCCCTTCCATCGTCCTGAACAGTTACACTGTTATCTATATGAATTATTACATTAATCTTTTTACAATATCCTGCAAGTGCTTCGTCTATACTGTTATCAACCAATTCATGAACAAGATGATGAAGACCCTCCAGTCCTGTATTTCCTATATACATTGCAGGCCTTTTTCTAACACCTGATAATCCTTCTAAAACCTTTATCTGTTCTGCTGTGTATTGTTCGGTAATTTCACTCATCTAATTTTATTTTCCCCCTTTTTTATCTGATAATTATTTAAAAAATATTAAACCCTCATTGGCATTACAATTGAAATCTGATAAAAATTTTCTTTTTCGGGCTCTGGTTTTATCAGAACAGCACTCCCACTATCCTTTAACTCAATTATAAATTCCTCAGAGTCAATGGTATTTATTGCTTCTAATAAATACCTTGCATTAAATCCTATATCAATAGGGATCCCAGTATATTCTATATCCATTTCTTCCATTGCATCTCCAAAATCTTGATGAAATGAAGATATCTCCATTTCATTTGTTTTTAAAGATATCTTAATTCCTTCCACTCTTTCGTTTGCCATAGTGGATATCCTTTTTAAACATCCATACATCTTATCCTTCAAAACCCTTAATTTTTTATCGTTATCCTTTGGTATTACCTGTTCATATTCTGGATATTCACCATCTATGGTTCTAATTATCATTAATGTCTTTCCTAACTTAAAAAAGCCATGTGTCTGATCAAAATATACATCTATTTCCTCTCCGCCAGAGACAGATCCGCCTCTGGTGGAATATCCTTCTTGATCACTTATCAACTTTTTCATCTCTAATAAACTCTTTTTTGGAATAATAACCCCTTTTTCTATTCCATTTATAGCCTTACTTACTAACTCAATAAGTGAAAGACGATGACCATCAGTTGCTACCATTCTTACCCAACTCTTTTCTTTTTCATCAGGAATTTCTTTTTGATCAATCTTTTTAAACGTAAAGAAAACCCCATTTAAATTATATCTTGACTCTTCATTTGATGCTGCATATACTGTCTTTTCTATCATCTCACGAAAATTCTTTGTTTGTATTTTTGAGAATAGCTTATCATTAAATTTTGGTAGTGATGGGAATTCTTCTGGATCCAGTCCTGCTAAATTGAATACTGATCTTCCACATTTAATGGAAATCCAATTGTTTTCCTTTCTCTCAATTTTCACCTCTTCTTCAGGTAGTTCTCTTACAATTTCATATAATTTCTTTGCTGATACAGAAGCCTTTCCTTCATTTATTGTTTCTGCATTTAATTCTTCACGTATTGCGGTTTCTAAGTCTGTTCCTGTTAGGTACAATTTATTATCTTTCCATTCCATAAGCATATGTGAAAGAATTGGAAGGGTTGTTTTCTTTCCTGTAATTCCTTGAACAACACTTAGACCTTTTAGAAATTCTTTCTTTTCAATATTTAAACTTATCATATCTTCCTCCTATTATCTCTTAATTAATATATTAAATACGTAATAATATTAATTTATGAATAAATGTTAAAAGATGTAATAAATACTAAAAATTAAAATAGATTTAATGTAGAAAAAATTTTTTATATAATGATGAATTTTTATTCCTTTATAAAAGATATAAAAATCAATTTAATATTTGCTTACAAATTAACAGGTTTTCAACCTCATTTATGATTTGATTCTGCTGTATAAATTTTCTATCATCTCTTTGAATGAAGGTTCTTTTGATATCCTTTCTTCTACTTTCTTAATAGAATGAAGGACAGTTGAATGATCTTTTCCACCAAATTTTTCACCAATTTCAATTAAAGAATCATTTGTTAGTTTGCGGGAGAGATACATAGCAATTTGACGTGGGATAACAAACCCTTTATTTTTTCTCTTCATTTTGAAATCACTAATCTTTATGTTGAAAAAATTGGCTACTGCCTTTTGAACCAAATCTGTGGTAATAAATTCCTCTTTCTGTTTTATAATATTTTTTAGAACATCCTTTGCTAATGGTAGATCTATGGGAATATTATTAAGACTTGAAAATGCCCCTATTCTTATAAGAGAGCCTTCTAACATTCTTATATTAGAATCAATTTGAGATGCAAGGTAAAAAGCAACATCATTTGGAAGCATTATATTTTCAATTTCTGCCTTCTTTTTTAAGATTGCTACTTTTGTTTCCAAATCAGGTGGTTGAATATCTGCAATAAGACCCCATTCAAAACGAGATCTTAGACGTTCTTCAAAATTTGGAATATCCTTAGGGAATTTGTCACTTGTGACAACAATCTGCTTTCTTGCCTCATATAGAGAATTGAATGTATGGAAGAATTCAGCCTGTGTCCTCTCCTTCCCTGATATAAATTGTATATCATCTATTAACAGAATATCCATTCTTCTGAATTTATTTCTGAATTCTTCCATCTTCTCATAACGGAGGGAATTGATAAGCTCATTTGTGAATTCTTCTGAGGAGATATAACAAATCTTTTTGATCTCAGGGAGTATCCTATTCTGAATAATATGGTTACCAATCGCATGAAGGAGATGAGTCTTTCCTAAACCAACTCCACCATAAATAAATAGAGGATTATAATTCTTAGCAGGTAGATTTGCAACAGCAAGGCAGGCCGCATTTGCAAACTGGTTACTTGCCCCAACAACAAAATTGTCAAATGTATATTTAGGGTTAAATATTGAATGATGGGGCTTTGGAGTAGTTTTTATCTGTTCCTTTAACTGTGCCGAAATAGAATCCTTTTCTTCTAATCTTTCATTTCTAATTCTGAAACTGAGTTTATAATTCTTCTGTGTTAATTTGAGTAGCGACTCCTTTATTATTGAGGAAAAGTTTTCATTGATCCAATCCTTGAAAAATCTATTTGGGACTTCAATCTCTATCTTATCTTCACTTAAGGAGATGAATTGGATGGGTTTTATCCAAATTTCGAAATTCTGAAGCCCAACTCTATCCTTTAGAGAATCTATAACCTTAGACCATATTTCTTCCATAATAGAGACCCTTAATCATCAAAATGACCTATATATAATTTGGTTAATGGGATTGGAGAAAATTGACCAAAAAGAAATTATCTTCATTTTCAATATGTTACAAATCTTTTTCACAATGTTTCCACAATTGTGGATAAATGAATTTAGAACCTATGAGGGGAATGAATTGGGGATCAAAATCCTTCTTAATTATTAATTTTAAAAAAGTATTTGTCCCTTTGGAAAGTTAAAACTTAAAAATCTCTTAAAATAAATAATAATCCTAAATAAAAAAAATTTCAAGTTTTTGTTTTAAAAATTTTTCCCTTCACTCCTTTTCTGCCAAACGTGCAATGGCCATCACCTTTTCTCCCTCTTCAAGATTTATGAGCCTCACACCCTGTGTTGATCTCCCTTGAACAGGTATGTCCATAGCTTTTAATCTTATTATTTTCCCCCTGTTTGATATGATCATCAATTCATCCTCATCTGTGACGGTCTTTATCCCAACTACATCGCCTGTCTTTGGTGTTCTCTTAACAGTAAAGATTCCAGAGCCCCCCCTATTTTGTATACGATAGTCAGTGGCCTTAGATCTTTTCCCATAGCCATTTTCCGTAACAGTTAAAATATAAGTATTTGGTAAAACGAGCTCCATACCGACTACATTATCACCCTTTGAAAGCCTGATTCCTCTAATGCCTCGGGCAGTTCTGCCTATTTCCCTGACCTGGTCCTCTGGAAATATAATCGCTTTTCCCATTTTTGTCCCGATGAATAGATGCCTTTGACCATCTGTAATCTTTGTAGATATGAGTTCGTCACCTCCATCGAGATTAATTGCTATTATACCGCCTGCCCTTGGATTGCTATATGCCTCAAGAGAGGTCTTTTTTATAATACCATTTTTTGTCATAAATGTAATAAATTTTCCGGGTGTAAAGTCTTTCAATGAGAGAATGGTAGTTACCTTTTCTTCAGGGTTGAGGTTTAAAAGATTTACAATAGCTTTCCCTCTTGTTAAACGACCTGCCTGGGGGATTTCATGGACCTTCATCCAATGGATCTTGCCTGCATCGGTAAAGAAAAGTATGAAGTCATGGGTGGATGCAATAAAGAGATCCTCTACAAAATCCTCTTCTTTAACATTAATTCCAACCTTTCCCTTTCCCCCGCGGTGCTGGCTTCGATAGAGGCTTATAGGATTTCTTTTAATATAACCTGAATGGGTAATCGTAACAACCATATCCTCCTCAGCGATAAGGTCTTCTATTTTAAGCTCAGGTGCAACATCCACGATTTCTGTATGTCTTTCATCTCCATAGGTGTCTCGTATGGAAGTAAGTTCTTCCTTTATAAGGTTTAAGACAAGACGTTCGCTCGAAAGGATGGCCTTTAGCCTATTGATGAGTTTTATTGTCTCCTCGTATTCCTCCACAATTTTACGCTGTTCAAGATTTGTAAGCCGCTGAAGCCTCATTTCAAGTATTGCCTGGGCCTGTTCATCTGAAAATGCGAAGCGGCGGATTAGACTCTCTTTTGCTTCCTTAGGAGTTTTAGAGGCCTTAATGATTGAAATTATGGCATCAATATTGTCGATAGCCTTTTTTAGACCTTCGAGGATATGGGCTCTTGATTCTGCCTTTTTCAGTTCAAATATGGATCTTCGAGTGACCACTTCCTTTCGGTGTTGAATAAATAGATTGAGCATTTCTTTAAGGGATAGGAGTTTTGGCTGGTTCTGATGGATAGCCAGAAGTATGATTCCAAAGGAGGTCTGCATCTGGGTGTATTTGAAAAGCTGATTGAGGATAACCTCAGATATCTCGCCTCGCTTTAGTTCAATCACAATTCTCATCCCTTCACGATCAGATTCGTCGCGAATATTTGAAATACCTTCTATTGTCTTTTCCTGGACAAGCTCTGAAATTTTTTCAATAAGTTTTGCCTTATTGGTTTGATAGGGAACTTCTGTTATTATTATATTTTCCCTTTCCCCTTTTCTATCTCTCTCAATGATTGCCCTTGCCCTTAGTTGTATGACACCCTTGCCTGTTTCGTAGGCTGACCTGATGCCTTCCCTGCCATATATGAATCCACCTGTTGGGAAGTCAGGTCCTGGGATATATTCCATTAATTCATTGATTGAGATATCAGGGTTATCAATTAATGCTATAAGGGCATTGATGGTTTCAACAATGTTATGAGGAGGGATATTTGTAGCCATACCAACAGCGATTCCAGAAGACCCATTTATAATTAGATTTGGAATTTTGGATGGAAGCACAATTGGTTCTAAAAGAGATTCATCATAGTTTGGGATAAAATCTACAGTCTCTTTGTCAATATCCGCAAGTATCTCGCTCGAAAGCTTTGCCATGCGGATCTCGGTATACCTCATTGCTGCAGGTGGATCTCCATCTATAGAGCCAAAATTTCCCTGGCCGTCGATCAAAGGGTATCGTAGTGTAAAATCTTGAGCCATTCTTACGATGGCATCATAGACTGCCATATCTCCATGGGGGTGATACTTACCAATCACATCGCCTACAATGCGGGCCGATTTTTTATATGGTTTGTCCCAATCATTATTGAGCTCATTCATTGCAAAAAGGATTCGACGATGAACAGGTTTAAGACCGTCTCTTACATCTGGGAGGGCGCGGCCAATGATTACACTCATTGCATAATCCATATAGGATTTTTTCATCTCGTCTTCGATATTAACAGGTATGGCGTGTTGAAAATTTTCCATTGTACCCCCATAGATTTTCAATACAATTTATTGAAAACTTAATATAAAAATCTCTTCTCTGTCAAGAAAATCCTTCTGTTTACCTTGACATTTTACGAAAAATTTGGTTATAAAAATCTAATAAAATTCTCTATCGGGTTACTTTAAATATAAATTGAGAAATCTTTTAAAAGTATTTAATTATCGATCAATTCTGTATGTGGTAGTAATAGGAATAGACCAACTGAGATTAAATAAAGAGGGATTTGATGAAAAGGACATATCAGCCAAGCAATATAAAAAGGAAGAGGACACATGGGTTTTTAGAGAGGATGAGTTCAAGGGGGGGGCGTAATATTCTCAGGCGAAGGAGGATGAAAGGGAGGAAAAGGTTAACCGTTTAAGTGAAAGGAGATTTTAGGTTCACCCGAAAAGAGAGGCTTAAGGAATCAGAGAATTTCAAAAGGGTGATGAAATATGGCAGGAGGATTTCATCAGAGAATCTCACGGTCTTTCTCCAAGCCAATGACTCTGGGTTTAATAGGCTTGGTATCGTGGTAAAGAAGGAGGTTGGAAAGGCCAATTATAGGAACAGAATAAAGAGGTATTTTAGAGAATTCTTCCGTTTAAATAAACATAAAATTAAAGGCTCTTTTGATATAGTGATCCTCGCTAAAAAGGATTGTAATCTTAGAAGATATAAAGAAGCAGAAGAGGAATTGAAAAAGGCATTGATATGAAAGATATGTTTCTCTCTAAAACAATAGAGAAAATAATTGTTATATTAATCCTTTTATATCAAAATACGGTCTCCTTCCTTATTGGACCCTCCTGTCGCTTTTCCCCATCCTGTTCAAATTATGCACTGCTTTCGATTAGACGTTTTGGAGTTAAAAAAGGGATCACACTGTCTTTAAAAAGGTTGATTAAATGTCATCCTTTTCATCCTGGAGGATATGATCCTGTTCCTGATAATAACCATTAGTTGCTAAGAGGGAATATATTTAAGTGTATTAACTTATGGAAAAAAGAGCTATTTTAGCAATCATATTGACTTTTTTAGTAATTTTTCTATGGGGGATAATTCAATCAAAATTTTTTCCTCAAACCCCAAAGGAGGCACAAAAGCAGAAGACAATAGAGAAAGAACAAATACTCCCCTTAGAGAAAAAGGAGACGTTACCAATAAAGGAAGAGAAAATACCTCCAAAGAAGGAGCCCATTATTAAAAAAGAGGTTATTGTTGAGACAAAAAACTTTGTGGCAATTTTCACAAATGAAGACGCAAGGTTAAAGAGTTTTAAGCTTAAAAAATATATGGATCGTGTTGAAGAATCAGCCATTACAATAAGATTGACCCAATTTTTTAATAGGCTTCTTGGTTCTAAACACAGTGAGCCAAAGAAACCACTGCCCTTGAATCTTGTAAATACAGATGAAAAAGATGGTCTTCCTTTGGGTCTACTCCTTAATCCATCATTTGGAAATGGGATTTGGGAGGTGGATAAAGAAGCTCTTAAACTATTAGATAATGGTGAAAAAGGGGAGATCATATTTTTTAAAAATATAGATAATAATTTGAAATTATTAAAGAAATATAAATTTAAGTCCGAAGCCAATACAATTGAGCTTGAAATTGAGATTCAAAATAACTCATCCCGTAATATTTCAAGTCAGGTGGGATTGGAGTGGATTGGAAGAGTTGAACTCGTAAAATTAGCCGATGAGGCCAATAAGGATTTTGGTTTGAAATATGTATTTATGAAGAATCAAAAATTGGAAAAGAGAGATCTTGGAGGTGCAACCTCATCAGGTTGTACACCTGGATGCGGACGTCATAAACGCTCAATAGAGGTCTTCGAATCTTCTGATAAAGGTGAAATCCAATGGTATGCATTTGAAGGGGAATATTTTACGGTCCTTTTGATTCCTTATCTGGACGATAAGAATATCAGTTTGATTGTAAATGGAAATGAGAATAACATATTAAAGGCCAAACTGATTGGTTCAGAATTTATTATTCCTTCCAAGGAGGCTAAGTCTTATAGATTCAATATATACATCGGTCCCAAAGATATTAATCTTTTAAAGGAGTTGGCTGTTGGAGCGGAGAAATTGATAGATTTTGGCTATTTTACAGTGATTGCCAAACCAATCCTCTGGTTTTTGAAACTTACAAATTCCTTTACAAAGAATTTTGGGATAGATATTATAATCATGAGTATTCTTATAAAGATCATATTTCTACCATTAACACAGATAAGTTTCAAATCAATGAAGGAGATGCAGAAGGTTCAGCCAGAACTCAATCGTTTAAGAGAAGTTTATAAAAATGATAAGGCAAGGCTACAACAAGAGATTATGCTCCTTTATAAACGAAGGAGAATAAACCCGATGAGTGGATGCCTTCCAATGTTGATTCAAATTCCGGTATTTATAGCGCTATATAATGCCCTTCAAAACTCTATTGAGATGAGACATGCCCCTTTCGTTCTCTGGATCGTTGATCTATCAGCTAAGGACCCGATCTATATTACTCCTCTTATAATGGGGGCTACAATGGTAATCCAGCAGAAGATGACGCCCACAGCCGCTGATCCAGCTCAAGCAAAGATGTTCATGCTTATGCCAATTATGTTCACATTTCTATTTCTAAGCTTTCCTTCAGGCCTTGTTTTATATTGGCTTGTAAATAATGTCCTTTCGATTATTCATCAATATTATCTAACCAGAAAGGGGTGAAATATAGAAATTGGAAGAGAAGGTTAAGCTTGCGAAAGAAATGACGATAGGGTTGCTTGAAAGAATGGATCTAAAAACAGAAGTGGAAGGATTTTTCAAAGAAGGATCTCTTTATCTTGAAATAAGGGGGGATAGAGAAGGATTCATTATTGGAAAGCATGGTCGGACATTGGATTCGCTTCAATTTCTTATAAATAGAATGGTCAATAAGCAATTGAAGGAACCAATAAAGATTGATTTGGATGTGAACAACTACAAAGCACGAAGGTCTGACTCATTAAAAAAGATGGCCACTCGTTTGGGAGAGAGGGCAAAAAGGATAGGAAAGTCAATAATTATTGGGCCTTTTAATGCTCATGACCGAAGGATTATTCACATGGCCCTTAAAGATGAGTCCTCGCTTAAAACAGAGAGTTTCGGTGAAGGTGAAATGAAGAAGATAAGGATTTCACCTAAGAAGATATAAAAAATTTAATTTTTTAAGAGTTAAATCATTTGAATAGAATCCTCGAGCCTTCCTTAAAGAAGATATCAAAGGAAGAAGAGACAATTGCAGCAATCTCAACCCCATTTGGGGAGAGCGGGATTGGGATTGTTCGTTTAAGTGGTCAATTATCAGAGACAATTGCAAAGAGAATATTTAAACCTAAGAAGGACCTGCCATTCTTAATCTCTCATCAATTCCATTATGGTGAGATAATTGATCCTCAAAATGGAATGACAGTTGATGAAGTTCTCCTTGTTCTAATGAGGGCGCCGAAGACCTATACGCGTGAAGATATCGTTGAGATACATTGTCATGGTGGTTATTTTGTATTGCAAAAGGTATTGGAATTAACATTAAGAGAAGGGGCAAGATTGGCAGAACCCGGAGAGTTTACAAAAAGGGCTTTTTTAAACGGAAGGATAGATTTAACTCAAGCAGAGGCAGTTATTGATCTAATAAAAGCAAAGACAATTAAAGGCCTTGAGATTGCAAATCAGCAACTAAGGGGGATGATATTTAAAGAGATAAATTCCATCAAAGAAAGGCTTATTGAACATTTGATTTTAATGGAGGCGCATATAGATTTTCCCGAGGAGGATATAGACCCAATTCATTTGGGAGAGATTGAGGATGACTTTAAAAAGATTATCCAGAAGCTCGATCAATGGATATCTTCCTTTGAGGAGGGAAGGGTATTTAGAGAAGGGATATCTTGTGCTATAGTGGGAAAGACGAATGTTGGAAAATCGAGCCTTTTAAATGTATTGCTAAAAGAGGATAGGGCAATAGTTACGCCAATCCCTGGCACCACAAGAGATGTGATTGAAGAGGTTCTAAATATCCATGGGATCCCTGTTCGTTTGATTGACACAGCAGGTCTGAGAAAGGCAAATGATTTTTTAGAACTCGAAGGTCAAAGAAGGGCAAGGCAGAGGCTTAAAGATGCTGATCTCATCCTTTTAATGATTGATGGAAGCAGACCACTTGATCAGGATGATAAAGATATATTTCAGGAAGTTAAGGAAAAACGAAAGATTATAATTATAAATAAAATCGATCTTCCAAAAAAAATTGACTTCAATGATTTAAAAAGGGAGCTATTAGAAGAGGAGGAAGAGATTGTTCAGATTTCGGCTCTGAAAAATGAGGGAATTGAGGTACTAAAAAGGTCAATTTATAATTCTATCATTCATAAGGATATAAAAATTAACTCCGAAAATCTTATCCTATCAAATATTCGCCATAAAACCCTACTCTCTATGGTAAAAGAGAATCTTTCCGATGGATTAAAGGGGTTGAGAGATGGTATACCGCTGGAATTTATTGTATTTGATATACGTTCTTCACTTGATTGCCTTGGAGAGCTTGTAGGTGAAACCACAACTGAAGAGGTACTTAATAGAATCTTTGAACAATTCTGTATCGGAAAATAATGTTTCACGTGAAACATAATCCAAATATACTTCTCGTCAATCCATGGATTGTGGATTTTTCAGCATACAATTTCTGGATTAAACCCCTTGGACTCCTCTACATAGCAAGCCTTTTGAGGAGAAATGGTTTTCATGTAACCTTAATTGATTGCCTCGATTATTATAAAAGGGTTAAAGAATATGGGGATGGGAAATTTTTTAAAACGATTGTGGAAAAACCTGGCCCTCTAAGAAAGATACCACGTAATCTGAGTCAATATGGAATTCCTGAAGAATTGTTGTTGAAAAGATTTTCTTCTATTGAAAGGCCTGATTTGGTATGTATAAGTTCAGGGATGACCTACTGGTATATTGGTGTTTTTAAATTAATTGAAATTATTAAAAAATTCTTTAAAGATATTCCCATCCTATTAGGAGGGATATATGCAACATTGTGTTATGAACATGCAGTGAAGTATTCGGGTGCAGATATTGTGTTTAAAAGTGGAAATGAGGTAGATGCACTCAAAATTATTTCTGAAATAACCCAATTTCCCATAACACAATTTGAATTTAATATTGATCAATTACCATATCCTTCCTTTGAATTATATAACCAACTTCATTATATCTCTCTTCTTACTTCAAGGGGTTGTCCTTTTAGATGTATTTACTGTGCATCACCAATCTTATCAAAAGGGTTTATAAGAAGAGATCCAAAAAATGTTGTTAGTGAGATAGAATATTGGGTAAAAGATTATCATGTTGAAAATATTGCCTTTTTTGATGATGCACTGCTTCTTGAGGCCTCAAATTATTTTATTCCTATGATGAAGGATTTAATTAAAAGTGGTATACGGTGTAATTTTCATACGCCAAATGGCCTTCATGTAAAGGCAATAGACGAAGAGGTAGCAAGCCTTCTATTCAGGGGTGGGTTTAAGAATATTAGACTTGGTTTTGAAACATCAAATGAAGAGAGGCAGATTGAGAGCGGAGGAAAGGTGAGTAATAAGGATTTCCTTAATGCCATAAAATATTTAAAAAAGGCTGGTTACTCAGGAGGAGAGATTGGCGTATATATTATGGCAGGCTTGCCAGGCCAAAGGGTGGAAGAGGTGAAAGATAGTATAGAGTTTGTAAAAAGTGCTGGTGCAAAGCCAATCCTCGTTGAATACTCTCCTGTTCCGAAGACAAAACTATTTGAAAAGGCAAAGAAATTTTCCGAATTTGACCTTGAGAATGAACCATTATTTCATAACAATTCAATAATCCCCTGCCAGTGGGAGGGATTCACCATAGGGGATTATAGGAGATTAAAGAAGGATTTAAAAGGGTATAGCATATGAAACCATTTGAAATTATTAATAAAATTTATATTGTAGGAGGTCCTGAGATCACAGACCCCAAAGATGGATGTGTCTATCTATTAAATTTTGAGGAAATGGTTTTGATTGATACGGGGGCAGGAGGAAGTGTTGATAAAATTATCAATAATATTAATAACTTAGGTCTAAATCCAAATGGTATAAAAGATATTATACTCACTCACTGCCACATTGATCATATCGGAGGGGTTAGGGAATTTAAAAGGAGGTTCGAAGCGAAGATATATATTCATACCTTGGATGCCCCTCCATTAGAAAATGGAGACCAGATATTGACCGCTTCAAAATTTTATCAAATAAATTTTCCAGCTACTAAGGTGGATTTTAAGTTCCACTCAGATGAGGAGATATTGAGAATTGGAAAGCATAATATACACTGCCTCCATACACCTGGTCATACCCCAGGGTCAATATCTATATACCTGGAAAAAGATGGGAAAAAGGTTCTTTTTGCCCAGGATCTTCATGGCCCTCTTCTTGAGGAATTTGGATCAAATATCGAGGATTGGGATAGTTCAACAAAAAGGCTTCTCGATCTTGATGCTGATATATTATGTGAAGGCCATTTTGGCATATTTAAAACAAAGAAGGATGTTAGAAATTATATTCTCTATTACCGCCGGCAATATGGTGTTGGCTAAATTATACCTTTAATTATTGGAAAATAAAGAATGAGGTGTATGTCATTTTTGTCATTCCGAGCGGAGCGAGGAATCTAAGAATAACATTACGACACAGCCTCATTGGGGGAGAAGAAGTAAGGAGAGTAAAAAATTGCCTTCAACCCCCATAGAAAGTTGTGAGAAAAGAGGATTTTTAGGGGGGTTTTAGAGAGTGTAAGTAATTGGAGATAAATTAAAATTCTTGTAGGAAGCAATTCAAAAGATATTGTTTAAAATATATTCTTAATATCAATGGGTTATGAATTCCGTGAAACCCAGGAAAATAAAGAACTTAAGGAGGATCGTCCATGGGATTAAGCATTACAAAAAAGATTCTAATGAGCCACATAATAGAAGGGAAAATGATCGAAAATGAGCAGATTACAATCAGGGTAGATCAGACATTATGCCATGATTTAACTGGAATAATGGCTGCATTGATGCTTGAGAGTGTGAATCCTGATAAGGTAAGGACGGAGAGAGCAATTTTTTATTGTGATCATAACACACTGGCAACTTCAACTGAAAATTCAGACGACCATTTATATCTTAAAACAGTTGCTCAGAGATATGGGGCCTATTATTCAAAACCTGGCAATGGGATCTGTCATATCCTTCATCTGCAGAGGTTTGCCAGACCTGGAGAGGTTCTAATTGGTGCTGATAGCCATACTCCAACCTCGGGCGCACTCGGTATGTTGGCAATAGGAAGTGGAGGGCTTAGCGTTTCTAAATGCATGTTGGGAGAGGGGTTCAGGATGGTCTCACCAAAGGTTTTTAATATTAAACTTATTGGAAGGCTTAAACCTCCTGTCTCAGCAAAGGACATAGCCCTGGAGTTATTAAGGATTCTATCTGTAAAAGGTGGAACAGGTTACATCCTGGAATACAGTGGTGATGGAATTGAATCCCTATCTATCCCGGAGAGGGCAACAATTGCGAATATGAGTATTGAGGTAGGTGCAACGGCAGGTATCTTTCCGAGTGATAAAATCGCTTATGAATTTCTCAGGGCTCAGGGCAGGGAAGGGGATTGGTTAGAGTTATTACCAGATAAAGATGCTGAATATGACAGGATCATGGAGATTAATCTTGATGAACTCGAGCCATTGGTAGCAAAGCCTCATATGCCTGATCTGGTTGTAAAGGTCAAAGAATTGGGTGATGTAAGACCAAATTCTGTATTCATTGGAAGTTGCACAAATTCATCTTACCTGGATATTAAGAAGGCTGCGAGGATACTAAAAGGCAAAAAGGTCCATAAGGATATTGATTTATATATTGCACCGGGTTCGAGGCAGATTCTTCTTCATCTCATTAAAGACGGAATACTGGCAGATCTTGTAGAGGCAGGGGCGAGAATACTTGAATGCTCCTGTGGTCCATGTGCGGGTATTGGTCAGGTCCCACCTGCAAGAGGGATTTCACTGAGGACTTCTAATCGCAATTTCCAGGGTCGAAGTGGTACAAGTGATGCCTTCGTATATCTTTCAAGCCCGGAAACGGCTTCCGCAACAGCAATCACTGGAAGAATTACAGATCCACGAGAGATTATTGATCCAGATATTCTTTGGGACTTTCGTGAACCAGCAAGGTATATCATAGAAGATAGTATGTTCATTACTCCTGATGATATAGACGATAATAAGAAGGTTGAAATCATCAGAGGAAATAATATTGTCCCTCTGTCCAAAAGAGGTCCATTGAGAGATAATATTGAGGCGAAGGTTGTAATAAAACTCGGAGATAACATTACGACCGACGATATTATTCCCACCGGGATGGAAATCCTGAAATATATCTCTAATACACCAAGATTGGCTGAATATACCTTTTTTCATATCGATCCCACATTTGCTAAGAGGGCAAAAAATTTTAAGAGTTCTATAATAATTGGTGGAGAGAATTATGGACAGGGCTCGAGCAGAGAGCATGCAGCACTTCTGCCAATGTTTCTTGGTGTGGAGGTAGTAATTGCAAAATCATATGCAAGGATTCATAAAGAGAATTTGATAAATTATGGGATACTACCTCTGATTTTTAAGAATAAGGATGATTATGAGAAGATTGAAGAGGGAGATCTCTTAAAGATCGATGATCTCTACAGAAAGATTGAAAAAGGTGAGGTAAGGGTGAAGGTAGAAGATAGGGATTTTGTTTTTGATACATTGCTTGAGGTTTCAGATTTTGATAGGCTTATGCTAAAGGAAGGTGGCGTAACAAATTATTTGAGAAATAAAATGAGGTAGGTGAATGAACCAGTTCTACTGATTTCAGATAATCGATTAATCAATTTTTCAAAGACCTCAAAAGAGACTGTTGACTTTATCAACCCAGACACCATACCTTCCTATAACTCCTGAACAGATCGCAGATGAAGCAGTGAGGTCTGCTCAAGCTGGGGCGGCGTGTGTTCATATCCATGCACGTAATCCGAAGGACGGTAGTCCATCGGTTGATTTAGAAATATATAAAAATATCATTACCAGAATAAAGGATCGAAGCAATGTAGTCATCGGTATTACAACAGGAGGTGGTTCTGGTTTTGATACGAAGGAGAGACTTAAGGTTGTGCCTTTGTTTAAGCCCGAACTTGCATCATGCAATATGGGTTCGGTGAGCCTCAGTGCACGTCCGATTGCCGAGAGGTATAAGGATGAAGATTATAAGTATAATTGGGAAAAAAGTTATTTACAAATGATGGATGATTTTGTCCTAAAAAATACCTTCGCTGATTTAGAGATATTTATGCAAACGATGAAGGAGAACGGTACTAAACCCGAGCATGAGGTTTATGATGTCAGTCATATTTATAATACCGCATATTTTTTTAGGAAGGGCCTGATTGCTCCTCCTCTTTGGATTCAGTTTGTTACAGGGGCACTGGGTTCAATAGGGGCTACTCCTGAAGATGTTATTCACATGAAAAATACTGCGGATAGGTTATTTGGCCCAAACAATTATCAGTGGTCAGTTATTGGAGTAGGTTTTCCTGCAGAATTTAGGATCGCTACTCTCGCTATTATGATGGGAGGGCATGTGAGAGTTGGCTTTGAGGATAATATATTCTTGAGAAGGGGTGTTTTAGCTAAGAGTAATGCCGAGATAGTAGAAAAGGTGGTAAGGATCGCTCAAGAGTTAGATAGAGAAATAGCTACTCCAGATGAAGCTCGCATGATTCTTAGGCTTAAGGGAATGGAGAAAGTTAATTTTTAACTTTTCCTCTCCTATCTTTCTTCATCCTCTCTTCGATCCTTATCCCAATCCTGGTATCAGCATAATAGCTGATCCGAGAAAAATACCTCCCTATCTCTTTGTTATAAAGTGTGTGTTTCTTAACAAGGGAAGCCAGCAAAAATTTTTCTTGACTTTTTTTTCATTTTTTAAAATTTTTCCATAAGCGGAGGGTTGAGGAGAAGGTTTTTAGTGGGAAAAATTTGGTTGATCGAGATAGGATGGATTCAGGAATTTCAGCCAGAGGCTGATCCGCTTATGGCGGAAACGAAAAACATTACATTTTGAATTCTTGAATTGGCTAATAATGGAAAGCCATAGTTTCAAATATTTAGTTTATAACGATAAAAATAAGGTATGGGGCAATCAGCCTCGTAAAAAGGCAACGGGCTATTCCCCGTCGCCTTGATTGAGTTGTTAGGCCGTTTATCGATTAAACAATATTTTCCCTTCATTGTATTTGTGGATCAACATTGATATGAGGGATTGATACGGTATTCCCTCTTCAATTGCTTTAGCCTGAATTTTCTTTAGATCTCGTTCACTCATTCGAATATTAATTCGCTTTCTTTTGCTAAGGCTATAGCGAGCATATTCCGCGTATTGCTTTTTTTCTTTCTTAGTGAGGGTGGAAATCCATTCTTCTTTTTCAATTGATTTTGCCAATTCCTTTTCGTCTTTATCGAAATACGTTAGTTTTTTCATTTCTTGCCTCCCAAAAACTTCTTTGTTGCTTTGTATTTGGTATTATTGTTTTCAGAAATATTTTCTCATCATCCTCAATATATGGCACCGAATAGATATAACTCTCAATCTTAACCAAGAAAACCTTCTGATTCGGATATTTTGCAGGGTTTGGATGTTTAATCCGGTCAACCAAATCTCCTGATGCGATTGCTAATTCAACCTGTTCGAACGACACACCACGCACTTTTTTAAGCATTTCATTCTTCTCATCATTCCAATCAAAATATTTCATGAATGTGTGCCTATTGTATACCCTGATATATAATAGCGGAGATTCTTACTCTTGTCAAATTTTTTTCTACCCAGCCCTAACGCCTGAAATCAGCGGTTGCTATCAGCCATCCGCTGGAGTGATTTGTTAGGCATAGTT
>JBBITW010000003.1:0-2272 GCA_037440525.1 Deltaproteobacteria bacterium | reverse complement strand
TAATCTCTCAATTACAGGCCCCCCTGGATAACTAAGCCCTAAAAATTTTGCTATCTTATCAAATGCCTCTCCTGCTGCATCATCTCTTGTTTGACCTAAAAGTATATATCTCCCAAATCCATTTACACGAAAAAGCGAGGTGTGACCTCCAGAAACAACAAGCCCTATGTAAGGGAATCTTGGAAATTCCTCTTCAAGAAATATTGCAGATAGATGGGCTTCAATATGATTTATCCCAATAAATGGAATACCTGTTGAAAAGGCTAAAGATTTAGCAAATGAAAGACCAACGAGAAGCGAACCAATCAACCCAGGTCCCTGTGTTACAGCTATGCCATTTATATCCTTTAATGTAACTTCTGCAATATCAAGCGCCTCTTTTACGACAGGCACAATAGCCTCAAGATGCTTCCTTGATGCAAGCTCAGGCACAACTCCTCCGTACTTTTTGTGAACTGAGGTTTGCGAAGAAACTACATTTGAAAGGATCTTTCGACCATTTAAAAGAACCGATGCAGCTGTGTCATCACACGATGTTTCAATAGCAAGGATATACATATATGCCCTTCTTATGCCTCCCCATCTCCATTTTGCCAGCCGTATTTACCTACAAGCTTAACAAATCTACATCCACCGAGGTTCTCCTTTATCATCCCATCTTCTTTTTTTATAATTCGAAAAAGATCCTGATTGAATGAATTACCAATAGGGATAACCAATCTTCCTCCAACTTTGAGTTGATCATATAAGGGTTTGGGTATATCTGGTGCCCCTGCTGTAACAATGATAGCGTCAAACGGGCTCTCCTCAGGCCAGCCAACTGTCCCATCGGATATCTTTATTTCAACGTTAAAATATCCAAGTTCGTATAATAATCTTCTTGCCCTTATTGCTAAAGAACGAATCCTTTCAATAGAGTAGACTTTCTCACACAATTCAGCCAGTATGGCTGTCTGGTACCCAGAGCCAGTACCTATCTCCAATACCTTTTCATTTCCCCTTAAAAGAAGGGCCTCTGTCATTAGTGCCACCATATAAGGCTGAGAAATGGTCTGTTTTTCTCCAATGGGGAGTGGATAATCGCCATATGCCTGATTCTGCAAGGCCTCTTCAACAAAAAGGTGACGTGGAATCTTCTTCATGGCGGAGATGAGTTTAGGATCCTTTATACCCCTTGATATAATCTGCTCTTCTACCATTTTGAGTCTTGCCTTAGGAAAGTCGATCATACGATATCCTTAGAGTTCATTTTCAACTTTTTTCTTCAATTTATCGAGGATATAAATGGCTTCAAGTGGTGTAAGTTTTTCTATCTCTATCCTTCTTAATTCAGCCCTCAGAGGGTCATGTTCACTAAAAAGGGATAATTGCAAAGGGGTTTTTAGGTTAAGATGAGAATTCTTCTGTTTTGCAATCTTTGGTAATCCCCCCCTGTCCAATTCTCCACTCTCTAAATTGGAGAGTATCTCCCTTGCCCGTTCAATCACACTTTCTGGAAGACCTGCTAAGCGTGCCACCTGGATACCATAACTACGATTTGTCCCCCCTTCGAGAATCTTTCTAAGAAATATTATCTCACCTGCCCATTCTTTTACAGCTACATTATAATTCTTAACCCTTTCCTTTGTCAGGGCAAGCTCTGTCAATTCATGATAATGAGTGGCAAATAGTGTCTTCGGTCTTATCGTTGGATGATCGTGAAGATACTCTGTTACTGCCCAGGCAATGCTAAGGCCATCAAAGGTACTTGTTCCCCTTCCAATCTCATCCAGAATAACCAGGCTTTTTGACGTTGCTTGATTTAATATACGGGCAGTCTCCATCATCTCTACCATAAATGTGCTCTGTCCCCTCATTATATTATCGAGTGCACCTATACGAGTAAATATCCTATCAACTATTCCAATCTTTGCAAAACTTGCTGGAACAAAGCAACCCATCTGAGCCATTATAACAATTAGGGCAACCTGACGAAGATAAGTAGATTTTCCAGCCATATTGGGTCCTGTTATTATCATAATCTGTTGATCCCTCGTATTTAAATAGGTATCGTTCGGAACAAACCTCTCAGAAAGTTCCATTCTCTCTAATACAGGATGCCTTCCATCACGGATTAGGATTTCATCATTCTCATCCATTGAAGGTCTACTATA
Organism: Deltaproteobacteria bacterium; assembly: GCA_037440525.1. GTDB lineage: Bacteria > Desulfobacterota > BSN033 > BSN033 > UBA1163 > JBBITW01. The sequence continues at coordinate 119 of JBBITW010000003.1, read as the reverse complement.
ATTATATCGATCCGAAATATCTGCCAATGTGGCAAGGACATCTATAACACCAATTGAGGTTGCGGTCTTCTGAATCCTTGGGGTCTCTTTTGATACCCTCTTTCTTATCTCCTCAAACA
>JBBITW010000002.1:1275-3169 GCA_037440525.1 Deltaproteobacteria bacterium | reverse complement strand
GTGGTGATATCCTCCCTTCATCTTTGGATCAAATCAAAGGATACGAAAATTTAATCCTGAATCAAAAAACCTTTATAGAAAAATTTCTGCACAATTTTTTGAAAGGCCTTCTTGATTTAAAAACCCTTAAGCATGTATTTCTAATACCTGGTAATTGGGATGTTGCCTACCATTATATATTTGAAGAACCATTAAAAGAAATAACAGATTTATGCCTCAAAGGATGTAAACTTAATAATGGATATGAACTGATTGGGTTCCCATTTGTTCCCCCAACTCCTTTTAGACCAAAAGATTACGAAAGAAGAGACGATACATCTTCAACTATCCCTCCTCAGAAAAATCCATCTTATATTCGTTCAGAAAATAAGGGAGAAAAACTCATTGCTGTAAATCCATATCAATATTTAAAAGAAAAGGAGACGATTGATGAGGATCTTTCAAGATTACCAAAACCTCATGACTCACAAAAAACTATATATATTATGCATTCACCCCCCTTCGATACCCAACTTGATCGGATCGAAGGGGGTAAAAAATGTGGAAGTATATCGATTAAAAAATTTATAGAAAAATCTCAACCTCTCCTTACCCTTCATGGCCACATCCATGAATCTCCAAAACTTACTGGTTCATATATAGACCGAATAGGTAATACAATCTCGATTAATCCTGGTCAGTTTAGTTTTAAAAATCTACAAGCTGTTATCTTTGAATTGGACGATATTGAGAAAACAATTCATCACACCTGCTTCTAAAAAACCTATTTTTTACCTCCCTTTCGAACCTTTTTTAAAATAATATCTCCTAAGTAAACATCCGTTTTTGGGTTTATTTCTATCTCGTAAGTCTCATATCCCTTATGCTCAACCTTTAAGTGATATGTCTTTTTAGAATCTAAGCCTTCAAATTCAAAATCTCCAAAATTGTTCGAAATTATTACCTTCCTCTCCTTTCCACATCTTAGTGTAACTTTTGCTCCCTCTGCACATTCATCCTTATCTCCCAAAACAACGCTCCCAGCTATGAATATCTTTGGTAAACCAGTATAAAAGACCTTCTCCTTCAATCCATATTCTGGATGTAAAGATTCCAGACGATTTGATTTAAATCTTTTTGAAACCTCACTCTCAGGGTCATCAAGATCTCCAAAAATTAATGCTTCACTGGGACATACCTCAACACATCTCGGTTTCTTCCATCCATTATCCAGTAGGTGGGCACAGAAAATACATTTTTGAGGGATCTCTTTCTCTTCATTCCAATAAATGACTCTATAAGGACAGGTTGAAATAAGATACTTCTTGCCCTTAGATTTTTCAGGATCTATGATAACAATTCCATCAGGTCTTCTATAAATCTCACCGTCTTGTGATGCCTTAATACACGAAGCCTCCTCGCAGTGCATGCAAGGTATGGGTATATAAGATACTTTTACTTTTGGATATTTACCCCTTTCCTTCTCTATAATCCTCATCCAGTAATGTCCTGTATCGGGCTGTGAAAGTGAATAAGGTGGAAACTCATTTCCACAGAATTCATCTTTACAGGCGAGAAAGCAGTTATAGCAACCATTGCACCTTGTCACATCAATAATCATTCCATATCTTGGCATTTTCATCCCTCCCATTTTTCAATTTCTATTAAACAAGAGTTATTAGCCATCCCTGGAGCATTTTTTGAAATCATTCGAGAAGGCGTCAATAAATTGATACAACCACCCCTATCAATACTACCTGGTTTCCCTGGTTCAAGTGGATCATAAATTCCTGATGACTCATAGCAATGTACAACCCCTGGTCTTATCCTTTCAGTTAGAGTAGCTATGCATAGCACTGCCCCTCGATCATTATATAACTTAACAATATCACCATGTTTTATGCCCCTTGCCTCT
>JBBITW010000002.1:0-1251 GCA_037440525.1 Deltaproteobacteria bacterium | reverse complement strand
ACCGTTCTCACTCCGAATGGCAAAGCCACGCAAACCCACCTGCTCGGTGGAACTTCATTTAGCCATTTTATACCTGTATCGTGATGAGTATGAAAAGAAAACCTTGGATGTGGAGAAATCAACTGAAGGGGATATTTCTTTGCCAATTTAGTCTCATGTCCTTCCCAGCTTGGGATGTATCTTGGCATGGGCGGTCTCTCTTTATCCCTTGGAAAATGTTTTTTCAGACTCTGGGAAACAAACTCAATCTTTCCACTATAGGTCCCAAGTTGCTTACTCTTTTCCGTATTTTTATAGGGGTTATTATCTGAGGTGTCACAATCTCTTCCTTCATAAAACCATCTTAAAGATGGAGTAGGTTTATAATCCTCAGGGATCGGAACAACAAAATAACCCTTCTCCTTAAACTCCTCAAAAGAGATATATTTAGGCAAACTTGAGGCATCAAACATCTTCTTAATCCAGCCTTCCTCAGTTTCGCTTCCTTCTGTGAAATCCTCCTTAATTCCCAATCTCTCTGCCAACTGAGAAAAGATCCAGTAATCAGATTTAGACTCATAGAGGGGTTCAATACATTTCTTTTGATATACGATTATTCTGTGGTTACATACATCAGAACTGTTATGAGAATAACCTCCGGAGTTAGCCCACTCACCGATATCATTTCTTTCGAAATTTGTACATGCAGGTAGTATGATATCAGCAAATCTCGTCTCGGTGTTCCACCAAATCTCCTGATTAACCACAAATTCAAGTTTTGGACTTTGATACATCCTTACAAATCTATTTGTATCGGTCATAGTGCCAATATAGGAGCCTCCATAACGATAAAGCATCTTAACCTCTGACTTTCCAGGTTCTGGGTAGACATAAGGTATAAACTGTTGTTCAAGCGAGTTTCCACAGAATCCCTCTCCTAACCATCGAATAGGTGGACTTAAAATGGCCTCTGGAAGCAGTAATCTATATATGCGCTGTGTAACGCTGTTTATTGCTGGTTTTTTTGCCAGATTATTCATACCCCATCCATCTGAGGCATAACCAGGGAAATAGAAGTCTGCATTGAATGGGGCTCCAGTTGTAGTTCCCCAGATACTTACCCCTGGCTTCCCTAATCCCTGCATTGCCTGGAGCAGCATTGCCAGTCTTGCCCATTCTGTTCCATAGGCTGCCCTGCATGCGCCACCCCATGCACCGCGAGTCCCGCAAGCAAGAGAGGTCCTTTTTGAGGCCCATTCTCTTGCCAGAGCA
>JBBITW010000001.1:2325-3302 GCA_037440525.1 Deltaproteobacteria bacterium | reverse complement strand
AACAGGCTGTATGGAGATTGTTTCTTCCCCCCTTCCATTTACATCATGGAGGGTTCCATGGTTTCATTGCGCCTTTGAGAATACGGCTGCTGTTGCTTCAGGGATTGAGGCAGGACTCAAGGTTTTAATGAGAAAGGGGAGAATTCCAAGGAAGAAGATTGTAACCCTTGCCATGGCTGGAGATGGAGGAACAGCTGATATTGGATTGCAGGCACTTTCTGGGGCACTCGAAAGGGGTCACGATTTTATCTATGTGTGTACTGATAATGAAGCATATATGAATACTGGTATCCAGCGATCTTCTTCTACACCCTTCGGGGCATCAACCACTACATCGCCTGCTGGAAAGTTAAAACCTGGGCAGATTACATGGAAGAAAAATATGCCCGAGATCGCAGCTGCACATAAAATTCCATATGTTGCAACAGCATGTCCGAGTTATCCAATCGACCTTGTGCAGAAGGTTAGAAAGGCTGCAAATATAGAAGGTCCTGCTTACATACATATCCTTTCTGTCTGTCCAACAGGATGGAGATCCGCACCAGAGCTCTCTATCAAACTCGGAAGGCTTGCAGTTGAGACAGGGATATTTCCTCTATATGAAGTAGAGCATGGGAAATACCACCTGAGCATAGACTTCCCAGAATTAAAGCCAGTAAAAGAGTATATCAAACTTCAAGGCAGGTTTAGACATCTTACAGACGAGATGATCGAAGAGATAGAAAAAAGGGTACATGAAGAGTATGAAATCTTGAGAGAAAAATCAAAAAGGGGATTTTAGGTTATGACTCAATCAGAAATTGATGGCATTATTGAACAGCATGGAAGAAAAGAATCAGCTATTCTTGCAATCCTTCAGGATATTCAGTCTAAAGAAAAGTATCTACCGAAGGAAGATTTAGAATATGTGAGTCAAAGATTGAATATTCCTTTAACGAATTTATTTAGGATAGCTACTTTTTATAATGCGTTGAGCC
>JBBITW010000001.1:772-2283 GCA_037440525.1 Deltaproteobacteria bacterium | reverse complement strand
GGTAAGATTTTGGAAAAGATTGAAAGAGAACTAAAGATATCTGTTGGCGAAACTACAAAAGATAGACGATTTACTCTTGAATCGGTTCGGTGCCTTGGGTGTTGTAGTTTAGGTCCTGTAGCTGTAATTGATGGACAGGTTTATGGTCGACTTACACAGGATAAGGTACCGTTGTTGCTTAAAGAATTTAAGTAAAAATTTTTTTATCGAGGGGAAAATGAGAATTCGAACTAAGAGTGATTTGGAAAAAATAAGACAGAAAGGCTTAGAGACACTTTATCCAAAAGGGATTAAGGTATCTGTGGGAATGGCTACTTGTGGAATTTCTACCGGTGCCCAAAAGGTCTATGATACAATCCAGAATGAGATAGAAAAATCGAGATTTCCAATTAAAGTAAGTCAAACAGGTTGTATCGGTTTTTGTCAAAAAGAACCAGTTGTTGATATTTTTGAAGCAGGTAAACCTCGTGTTTTTTATCAAGAGGTAACACCAGAGAAAGCTATAAGATTACTTCATGAATGGATGGAAGATAAGGTTGTAAAAGATTATCTCTTTTTTAAAATGGAAAGGGAAGAATGGATAGTTGAGAATAAATTTTGGGATTATATTATTGAACATATACCTCAAGGACTTAATGGAGTATATCTTTACAATCAAATTCCTTTTTACAAAAAACAATTAAAAATTGCTTTAAGAAATTGTGGATTTATTAACCCTGACCAAATAGAAGAATATATTGCAAGAGGAGGATATTTTTCTCTTTATAAAGCCATTTTTGAGATGAAGCCAGAAGAGATAATAGATGAAGTTAAGAAATCGGGTTTGCGCGGAAGAGGTGGGGCTGGATTTCCTACAGGGTTAAAATGGGAGTCATGTCGACGCGCAAAAGGTGATATTAAATATGTTTTATGCAATGCTGATGAAGGGGATCCAGGTGCATTCATGGATAGAAGTGTTCTATATGGACCGAAGTGTTTTGGAAGGGGATCCCCATAGTGTTATCGAAGGAATGATAATTGGAGCTTATGCCATCGGGGCAAGTGAAGGATTCATCTATGTAAGAGATGAATACCCTTTGGCTATTCAAAAGCTCCAGATTGCAATAAAGCAAGCAGAAGATTATGGTCTTTTAGGAGAAGATATTTTAGGGTCAGGATTTTCTTTCAAAATTAATCTTTTCAGAGGAGGGGGGGCATTTGTTTGTGGAGAATCTACAGCCCTAATGGCTTCAATAGAGGGAAAAGTAGGCGAACCAAGAGCAAAACATATACATACGACTGAGAGTGGTCTTTGGGACCATCCCAGCAATCTAAATAATGTTGAGACATGGAATAATGTACCGGTTATCATTTCGAGAGGGTCCGATTGGTATTCAAGAATTGGGACAGAAGGAAGTAAAGGGACAAAAGTTTTTTCAATAGTTGGAAAGGTGAATAATACAGGGCTAATAGAAGTCCCTATGGGTATAACACTGAGGGAGATTGTTTATGATATTGGAGGTGGTATCCCT
>JBBITW010000001.1:0-759 GCA_037440525.1 Deltaproteobacteria bacterium | reverse complement strand
AAAGTTTAAGGCTGTTCAAACAGGTGGTCCTTCTGGAGGGTGTATCCCTGAATCTCTTCTTGACCTTCCTGTTGATTTTGATAGACTGACTGAAGTTGGTTCTATGATGGGTTCGGGTGGAATGATTGTGATGGATGAATCAACATGTATGGTTGATGTTGCAAAATACTTTATGAACTTTCTTAAGGACGAATCATGTGGTAAATGCACATCTTGTCGTGAAGGAACAAAAAGAATGCATGAGATTCTTACAGATATTACAGAGGGTAGAGGTAAACCCGAGCATCTTGATCTTCTTGAGGAATTGGCCTGGGTCACTGCAGAGGCATCGCTCTGTGCCCTTGGTGGAACAGCGCCAAACCCTGTTCTTTCGACACTACGTTATTTTAGAGATGAATATAAAGAACATATAATTAATAAGAGGTGTCCTGCAAAGGTCTGTAAGGCGCTTCTAAAATACAGAATCTTACCTGAGGTGTGCACGATGTGCGGTCGATGTTCAAAGGAATGTCCTGTAAAGGCCATTTCAGGAAAGAGAAAAACGAAGAAGGAAGAGGGGATTCCGTTTAAGATAGACGAAGAAAAGTGTATTAAATGCGGGATGTGTTTTGAGGTGTGTAAGTTTAATGCCATTGAGGTGCAATAAATAGATAGTTTATAAGAGGAGAAGAGGATGATTTCTTTTACAATTAATGGGCAGCCTGTAGAGGCTAAAGAAGGCCAAAATGTACTTGAGGTAGCGTTAGATGCAGGATTTGA